>JAOAEO010000048.1 GCA_026416735.1 Thermodesulfovibrionales bacterium | reverse complement strand
CCTGCATCTCTTAATGCCCTTGCTATCACTTTAGCTCCCCGATCATGACCATCAAGCCCTGGTTTAGCAAGAACTACTCGAATCTTCTTTTTTGTACTCATAAAGTCACCCCATTAGGTAATTTTATCATTTGTTGGAAAAATCTAATAAGATGTGCCACCTATATACTCTCCAAAGACCTCTCTAAGTGCATCACATATCTCTCCCAGTGTAGCTTCAGCTTTAACTGCTTCTAAGATAGGTGGCATTAAGTTGACGTCTTCCCTTTCAGCTGCTCTCTTAATCTTATCGAGAGATGCGATGACGGCTTGATTGTCCCTCTCTCTACGGAGCAATGCTAACCTCTCTATTTGTTTATCTGCTACAGTCATATCGACTTTGAGAAGTCCTGAAGGAGGTGGTTCAGAAACTTGAAATTTATTAACTCCAACAACTATTCTTTCTTTAGATTCTACCTTTTTTTGATATTCATAGGCACTATGAGCTATCTCCTCTTGAATGTAACCTGATTCAATCGCGGGGATCATACCACCCATATCAGTTATTCTATTTATATAATCTTGAGCTTCTGCCTCAATTTTGTCAGTTAAATATTCAACATAATAGGAACCTGCCAAAGGATCTACAGTCTCAGTCACTCCTATCTCGTATGCTATTATTTGCTGAGTCCGTAAGGCAATCTGGACGGCCTGTTCGGAGGGAAGAGCAAGAGCTTCATCATAGGAATTGGTATGGAGTGACTGACATCCGCCCAACACTGCAGAGAGAGCTTCGAAACCAGTCCTTAATATATTTAAAAGAGGTTGCTGAGCCGTTAAAGAGCAGCCAGCCGTCTGTACATGATATCTTAACATCCATGAGCGAGGATCTTGAGCTTTAAATCTTTCCCTCATGATCTTAGCCCATAGTCTTCTTGCAGCTCTATATTTTGCAATTTCTTCAAAAAAGTCTATATGAGAACTAAAGAAGAAGGAAAGCCTCGGTGCAAATTCATCTACCTTTAGTCCTGATTGGATGACTGAATCGACATAGGCAATACCATTAGCTAAGGTGAAGGCTACTTCTTGGACGGCTGTACAGCCTGCTTCACGCATGTGGTAGCCACTTATGCTTATACTATTCCATTGGGGCATATTCTTTGCACAATACTTTATAATGTCTACTGTTAATCTCAAAGCCGGCTTAGGAGGAAAGATATAGGTACCTCTGGCAATATACTCCTTCAAAACATCATTCTGTATGGTCCCCCTTAATTTTTCAGCTGTCACACCACTTTTCTCTGCAATGGCAAGATACATAGCAGTCAAAATGGCAGCGGGGGAATTTATAGTCATGGAAGTACTAACTTGATCGAGTGGAATCTGGTCAAAGAGTATCTCCATATCTCTAACAGAATCGATTGCAACACCAACTTTGCCGACTTCCCCAAGAGCTAAAGGGTGATCGGAGTTGTAACCTATTTGGGTTGGAAGGTCAAATGCCACACTTAACCCTGTCTGTCCTTGCTCCAAAAGATATCTAAAACGCCTATTAGTATCTTCGGCAGACCCAAATCCTGCATATTGTCTCATCGTCCAGATCCTGCCACGATGCATTGTGTTTTGAACACCTCTTGTATAGGGATATTGACCTGGGAAGCCAATGTCATCGATATAATTACTCTGCTGGATGTCTAAAGGAGTATATAATCTATTTATCGGAAGCCCTGAGAGGGTCTCAAATTGTGTTTTCCGTTCTGGAGTCTTACTCAAAATCTTATTAGTCTTTTCTTGCCATTCTTTATAAGCTTCTGTAATCTTTTCTATCTCTTTTTTGTCATACATAACACACCTCGATTAGCTTACTTTCGCTCTAAAATTTTTTTAACTCTCAAACCAATTTCAGCTGGATTTTGTTCTACCACAACACCTGCATCTTCGAGTGCCTTGACCTTTTCTTGGCAAGTGCCTCTGCCCCCTGCTATTATAGCACCTGCATGACCCATCCTTCTGCCCGGGGGAGCAGTTCTCCCTGCCACGAAGGCTATGACAGGCTTAGTGACATTATATTTTATGTATTCTGCAGCCTCTTCCTCGGCACTTCCTCCAATTTCACCTATAAGAACTATTGCGTGAGTTTGTGGATCCCTTTCGAATAGCGCTAGCAGGTCCACGAAGGAAGTACCCACTATGGGGTCACCACCTATTCCTATAGCAGTTGATTGTCCGATACCGAGACTTGTAAGCTGCCAAAGAACCTCATAAGTGAGAGTGCCACTTCTGGAGATAACTCCAACATGTCCTTTGCTGAGAGTAAAATTAGGTATGAAGCCGATCTTTCCGGCACCCGGTGTAGCAATACCAGGACAGTTCGGGCCTATTAACCTACTGTTACTCCCTTTTAAGGCGTGTTTTATCTTCATCATTTCTATAACAGGTATGCCTTCAGTCATGCAGACTATTAATTCAATTCCTGCTTCAATTGCCTCTAAGATTGCATCTGGTGCAAAGGAAGCTGGAACATATATACCCGAAGCGTTGGCACCTTCCTTTTCTACAGCATCGATTACTCGATTATAAACGGGGATATCATCAAAAAAGGTCCCACCCTTTCCTGGTGTTACACCAGCTACAACCTTAGTGCCAAATTTGATAGATTCACGGCAGTGAAAACTACCTTCGTTACCGGTGATTCCTTGAATTACTACACGACTGTTTTCAGTAAAAAGAATAGCCATATTAGCCCTCACACCTTTAATTTACTCAATTCTACCGCTTTCAGAGCGGCTTCATAAAGCCCTTCAGCCACTTCGAATTTCAGGTTTGAGTTTTTTAGAAGAGCACGTCCTTCCTCTACATTGGTTCCTTGAAGACGGACTACCATCGGAACTTTTAACTCGATCTTTGAAGCGGCCTCAATAATACCGTTTGCTACTCTATCACAACGAAGAATACCACCAAAAATATTTACTAAAATTGCCTTTACTTTGGGATCAGAGGTTAAAATCCTAAAAGCCTTTTCTATACGTTCGACAGAGGCACCTCCTCCCACATCGAGAAAATTTGCAGGTTCACCACCTGCCAACTTTATCAGGTCCATCGTGGTCATAGCTAAGCCAGCACCGTTAACCATACAGCCTACATTACCATCTAATTTTATATAGTTAACACCAGCATTTACTGCCTCAACTTCTAAGGGGTCCTCTTCACTAACATCTCTCATTTCTTTAATCTCTGGATGTCGATAGAGCCCATCATCGTCAAAAGTCATTTTTGTATCCAAAGCAAGAAGATTACCTTCCTCTGTGATTACTAAAGGATTAATCTCTATCAAAGAGGCATCTTTCTCTATGAAAGCTTGATATAAAGCTTTCACTATATTTGCAAATTGAGTGCTTAAGGATTTGTCTAAGTTTAGTCCGTAAGATAATTTCCGAGCATGAAAGGGGCTATACCCAGTAACTGGAGAGACTGTAGCTTTAATAATTTTCTCTGGATATTTGTTAGCAATCTCCTCAATATCCATTCCTCCTGCTTCAGAAGCCATGTATACTAAGCACTCTTTCGAACTCGATCGATCAATTAGTAAGCTTAGATAAAGTTCTTGTTTGATGTTTGTAGCTTGCTCGATCAAAACCTTATTAACAATTTTACCTTCAGGACCAGTTTGATGGGTAACAAGACGCATTCCTAAGATAGCTTTTGCAGCCTCATAGGCCTCTTGTGGATTATCTGCCAATCGAATCCCACCGCCTTTTCCCCTCCCGCCAGCATGTATTTGAGCTTTAACTACTACCTTTGTGCCTAATTTAGAAGCTATCTCAAATGCTCCATCAGGAGTATCCGTAACTTCACCCATAGGGACGGGGATATTATATTGTCGTAAGATCTGCTTTGCCTGAAATTCATGTATCTTCATATTTCTCTTTAAAACCTCTATTTAAGTTTGTTTTAATTAAAGTAGCAACATATACAATCGGATTAAACTAAAATTAAGATGTTTAAAAAAGTATTATAAAAAAATTTGAAAATCAATTTAAAGCAATTTAGTCATTAAATTTTTTAATGGTTTCAAAAAATGTTTTTAAAAATTATTAGAGGTAACCTAAGAAGAGTTTTAAAAAAGTTTTGAAAGGATGTTTACTGAAAAAACTGCTGATATGTAGTTACCTTGAAATATAAAAGTTTGGAATACATATTGAAAAAGTCAAAGCCTCACCACTTAAAAACCTCCTTTTACTTTGTAAACCCCTGTCTAAAAATATCGTAAAGGAAAGGCAAAATATATCTTGAAGCAGTGAAAAGCAAAATCCCGGCTAAAAGCCACTTTATCATTTTTGCAGGGACAAACTTTTGAGCTCTTGCTCCAAGATACATGCCCACCATCCCTCCTATACCAAAGAGGATACCTAATAACCAGTCTGGTGCAACAACTAAATGGGGATAAAAGGGTGCTATTGCTTGATAAAAGATAACTGCCACTACAGAAGTTAAAAAGGTCCCCATAAGACAAGCACCTGCAATCGTATAAACGGGAAGACGAAAGATAGCTATGAAGATTGGAGCAATTATAGCTCCCCCACCAATTCCGTATATTCCTCCTACTACGCCCACTAAGGCTGATAAGGTGAAGATAATCAGTGGATTGACTGTAAAACTTTCACCATAAAAGGAATACTCCATCTTAGTTAATCTAAAATGTTTGACCACCGTTTTCGGCAAGGAAGTTTTTGATGAGCGATATCTACTAACTGCCTCTTGGAATCGGCATTCTGCAGAGGTCTTATCGGCCTCGGGAGTCGGTTTCTTCAGAATTGTCCTGATCATTAAAATGCCTATGTATAATAAAACCAAACCAGCAAAAAATCTAAATGTCTTTGGATCGGGCAGATATTGAACACGGGCAAAGACACCAATAAAGACACCAGGAATAGTTCCAGCAACTACCATCCATGTTAAAGGCCAGACCATTCGCCCTTCACGAATAAAGCGATATACGCCGCTGGGAATTGCTACCACATTAAATAGATGATTAGTGGCGCTCACGGCTGGAGAAGTGAATCCCAGAATACTTACCTGGAAAGGTAATAATAGATTAGCACCCGATACTCCTCCCATACTGCAAAAGAAAGCCACAGCAAAGCCAGCGATGAATGGTACCCATATCGCTACTTCAATACCTGCCACAGGAAAATACATGAAGACCCCCTTTATGTAGTTGTCTTTCTAAAAGTGTATTTTCTTTTTTTCAAAAATTATATCAAAAATATTGATCAGATCTTTATTAATCCTTATTATCTATCGATAAAAATCCTTTCTATGCAGCGATATGAGTGCTTGTAGAGGTTAAACCTTTTATCCACTACCTAAAATTAGGATCTGCTTGCTAATATTTTGTAAACTATAGATATTTTTACTTAAAGTCCTTAGAAGTTACCCCGATTTCAGAGTCGGATTCTAACTATTTAATTTGGATTATTTAAGAAATTGTTTAGCATTATATATAATAGATGATAATAAGAAAGAAAACTTTACACTTTTCTAAAAAATGCAATGGGTATTAACTTTCTTGTTAATAATGTGTTTTAATACTTAACCTCTATTTAATAAAATTAATAGAAATTATACTCTCAATCAGCGGAGGACATATGATTTCTAAGAGAGTTAAGAAAATTAAACCTGCAACCACTTCAGGAATGGATTCAAAAGCAAAAGAATTGAAAGCAAAAGGAGTAGATATCATTAATTTTGGAGTAGGTGAACCAGATTTTGATACCCCAGAACATATAAAAGAAGCCGCTGTCAGTGCATTGAAAGAAGGTTTTACCAAATATACCCCAGTTGGCGGTATATTAGAATTAAAAGATGCAATTATAAGAAAATTTGAAGTAGACAATAATATTAAATATAGCCGTGATGAAGTTATTGTATCCTGTGGCGCTAAACACTGTCTTTATAATGTTGCTCAAGTGTTATATAATCCTGGTGATGAAGTGCTCATTCCTTCTCCCTACTGGGTTTCCTATCCCGATCAAGTTCTCCTAAATGATGCTGTCCCTGTATATATAGAGACTTCAGAAAGGGATAACTTTATTTTGGACCCTGATATCCTGAAGTCAAAGATTACCGAGAGAACGAAGGCGATCATATTAAACTCACCCTCCAATCCTACAGGGTCAACTTATGATAGAAGGACCTTGGAAGCTATAGCTGAAATAGCTCTAAAATTTAATCTCTATATTATCTCTGACGAAATCTATGAAAAGCTCGTTTATGATGGTGTTGAACATATCAGTATAGCCTCCTTAGATGATGAAGTAAAAAAGAGAACTATTGTAATAAATGGCTTATCTAAATCCCATTCTATGACAGGTTGGAGAATAGGCTTTGCCGCCGGACCTAAAGAAATTATACAGGGTATGACAAATGTTCAAAGCCAATCAACTTCCAATCCTACATCTATTGCCCAAAAAGCAGCTTTAGTTGCTTTAACAGGTCCTCAAGATTTTGTAGAAGTCATGAAGAGAGAATTCAATAAAAGGAGGCTTTATCTTGTCGATAGGCTTAATTCAATAAAGGGGGTTACTTGCACCAGACCTAATGGTGCCTTCTATGCATTTCCCAATGTCTCAAGCCTTTATGGTTTGAAGACTCAAAATGGTCAAATTATTAAATCATCCTTAGACATGGCTCTCTATTTACTCGAAAAGGCAAATGTAGCTTTAGTTCATGGAGAACCTTTCGGGAGTGACTCACATATTAGACTCTCTTATGCTCTATCGATGGAAAACATAGAAAAAGGACTCGATAGGATAGAAGAAGCTCTTTCAAGGCTTTCGTAACATACCATTGGTATTTCTTAAAATCTCAGAATAAAAAAAGGAGACTGAGGGAGTTATATCTTTTTCAAAGTAAATAGTTTAATTATCTCCCTCTTTGCTTGCCCAATAGTTAGAGGGATTTTTTCGAAGGGCAAGTTGTCTTCATTCTTTAATCTGTAAATGAGTTCTGCTATCTGTGGAAGGCGGAGTTTAACATCAACCATCTCAGCGGGTGTTGTGAAGATATCCTCTGGTAAGCCTCCCTTAATAACTCTACCTTCATTTAAGATATAAACTTTGTCGAGGAAAAGAGGAATGAGATCGATGCTATGAGTGGCCATGACTATAGTTACTGAATCTCTCTTATTTAGCTTCAATAATAGTTCCATCATTTTATATTCCCCCATAGGGTCTAAGCCAGCAGTAGGTTCATCCAAAAGTAGTATTTCATGCCCCATAGATAACAGACCAGCTATACATATTCTCTTTTTTTCGCCGTAGCTTAGATTTTGTATGGGTTTATTGCCATATCCTTCCATCTCAACAGCCTTAAGGGCTTTTTTTACTCGCTCCTCCACATCCTCCTTAGTGAATCCCATGTTAATGGGACCGAAGGAGACGTCTTCTGCTACAGTAGGAGCGAAGAGTTGTTCATCAGGATTTTGGAAAACAAGCCCCATTTTTTTGTAAATCTCCTTTGGTGTCAGCTTTCTAATATCTACTCCATCGAGTAGAACCGATCCTTTGAAGTCTTTATATAGTCCATCCATAACCCTTAGCAAAGTCGTCTTCCCAGAACCGTTGGAACCTATAATACCTATGAATTCCCCTTTTTTTATTCTCATAGATACTTCAGAAAGAGCCAATGTGCCATCTGGATAAGTATATGAAATAATGTCTACAGATAAGCGAACTAAATCTTCCATAGCAAAATCAGGGCAATCATAAATACAACAGAAGCAATAATTTCTTTTTTCTTGAACTTAGAATGCCCTAAAAAGGGCATTTTGCCATCATATCCTCTCAACATCATTGCCGTTGTAGTTTTCTGGCTATGGTCGAAGGCTTTGATTATAAGAGTTCCAACAAGTGTTGAAAAGGAACTCAAGCTTACTTTAAAGCTTGAATATCCGAGTCTATTCTTCTGAGAATTGTATATAACTATTGCGTCTTCTAATAGAACGAAGATGTATCTATAGGTAAACATCATTATTTCTATGAAAGTTTTTGGGATTCTAAACCAAGACAGACTTGCCATTATCTCTGTAAAGGGAGTTGAAAGCTCAAGAGCAATAATTATTGAAACTCCCGATAAAATCCTGAGGGCAAGGATGAGTCCATCGATGAAACCATCTTTATATCCAACAAGAGTAAAGAGCTTTAAGTCTAAAGAGAACAAGGATTCTTTTCCAGAAAAGAAAAATTTTAGTAACAATAAAACAGAAGATATGAATAAAGGCTCTGAATATCTTATCAATATAGTTCTTAAAGGAACCCTAATAGAGATAAAGTAAGCTGTACATAAAGAGAGAATGAGGAGTGGGAAGATGAAACCATTATAGCTTATCGTCAGAATGAGAGAGAAGATAGATACTAAAATTTTTATTCTGGCGTCAAATGAAAAAAGAATATGCTCCTTTTTAAACTCCCCTAACAAAAGATGCATAATTTTAAGAAATAATCCTTTGCCGACTCTTCTTATCCCTTTGTTCGGTTAATACTCTCCAATAATAGCCTGCTATAAAACCACTAACTCCCCCAGATACTAAAAAAAGAAAAAGAAGTAAATCTCCTTGATCGGTATTGATAAGAGGTTCTTTTGGCTCTATGCCAAAGCTTTTAGCAAACCTCTCTATCACCGATTCATCAACCCCCTGCCATTTTTCGGAAGCATATATGGAAGAACATGATAGATAACACAAGACAATGAATATAAATACAAAGAGAGTTTTTAAAAAGTTGCTCCTCTTTTTCATATTTTTACCTCCCGTTGCTTTAAAACCATTAATTTTACAAGTAGATCCGGTCTTTTCTTATACAATAATACTACAACACCTGCGGTCATAAGACCTTCTAAAATCCCTAAGGGGATTTGAGTAGGCATAAAAGCAATTATTATCTGAATCATTAAATCAAATAAAGGAGAATCCCCTCTTATACCAGCCGCAAGTTCAAAGGATGTCATTAAATAGGTTGCCCAATCGGCTAAAAGCCCTGCGAAGAAACCCGATATAAAGAGTGGTGCGCGAAAAGTTTGTAGGAACCTGAAGGCAGCATAACCCGCTATTGACCCTATGATACCCATAGAGACAATGTTTGCACCTAAGGTTGAGATACCACCGTGAGCAAGAAATAGAGCTTGAATAAATAGGGCAACGGACGCTACAACACTACTTATGGCTGGACCTAATATTATAGCAGTAATACCTGTTCCTGCAGGGTGAGAACAGGTGCCTGCAGTTGGTACTGGCACAGGCATACAAGAGATAATAAATACAACAGCTGCTAAAAGCCCTACCAAAGGTTTAAAGGATAAATCTATTTTTGCTTTAGTCTTCAGCTTCCATATACCATAAGAAATAAAGGGAATAGCTACTCCATACCATATTAAAGCCCACTTTAGCGGTAAGATGCCTTCTGCAATATGCATTGCAAAGGCATCTGATGTGATAGATAAGGATAGAAAGATGACTACAAAAGTAATAATGATTACTTCAGATCTGCCTAAAAAGAGTTTGTGAAAAATCCTCGAAGCTACATACTTAGTCTTTACATTACAAATTTTCATGTCTTCCTCCCTTCCATAAAAATAGGTGTTGTCAAAGATTTATCTATAGCCATTGGTCAACTCCTATGGTATTTTAAAATTCTATTTGATTAGTTTAATTTTTAGCTCTCTAACTCTAATAAAAAAACTCTTATCAGCAAAGGGCATCATCTCCATTAATGAGCTCTCCCTTACTCTTTAGATCATTTCTTAGAGACATCTTTAAGAGAGAGACATCTTTAAGAGGGCATTAACAATAGCCACTGCTACGGGCGTTCCCCCCTTTCTGCTATAGTTGGTGATGAAGGGAAAACTCTGGGCTGATAGGAGTATTTTTGCTTCAACGGCATTTACAAATCCCACTGGAACTCCAATTACTAAAAATTTATTAGCTTCTTCTGGGGGTAGCCCTTTAAAGATTTCTATTACTTTCAGCAAAGCTGTAGGAGCATTACCTATAGCAATGATGCCAATATTATTAGTATTAACTAAAGCCTCTTCTATCGCTCTTTCAGCTCTCGTCTTATATTCGGAATAGGAGTCTTCTATATTCTTTATATTGCATATTACAGTAC
>JAOAEO010000047.1 GCA_026416735.1 Thermodesulfovibrionales bacterium | reverse complement strand
GTATTATAGGTGCCATAATAATAACTGTTTTGCCTGAATTGCTTAGGCAATTTGAAGAATTTGATATCTTAGTCTATGGTTTAATACTAACTTTAACTTTGATGTTTTTTAGAAAGGGTTTAGTTCCTATTTTGATAGAAAAGTTTAAGAGGTTGAGGGCAGACTCTGTTGCTCCTAATCAAAGGAATCTATAAAAGCTTTGGTGGATTAACTGCATTAAAAGACGTAAGCTTCTCCGTCCCGAAAGGTAATATAAACGCCTTGATAGGGCCAAATGGAGCCGGTAAAACTACTTTAATGAATATTATTTCAGGCATCTATCCTCCCGATAGAGGCGAAATTATTTTTTTAGATAAAACTATAAGCGGGTTAACACCTTCTAAAATTGCTAAGATAGGCATTTCAAGAACCTTTCAGCATGTGGAGCTCTTTACAAATATGACAGTATTAGAAAATGTCATGGTCGCAAGGTATACAAAAACAAAGGCAGGTTTTTTGGCATCGGGATTAAAGCTTCCTTTGGCGAAAAAAGAAGAGAGAGAATCTCAATTAAAGGGGTTAGAGATACTCGATTATATCGGTTTATCAGATCGAAAGGATGAGTTAGCCTCTAACCTCCCCATAGGCGAACAAAGATTATTAGAAATAGCGCGGGCTCTGGCAACTGAACCTAAACTGCTTCTCTTAGATGAGCCTGCAGCAGGCTTAAATATTAGAGAGACAAAGATGCTTGGAGAGACAATCTTAAGAATCAGGAAGGAAAAGGGGATAACTATTTTACTTGTGGATCATGATATGGAATTAGTAATGAAGATTAGTGATTGGATAACCGTTCTAAATTTTGGAGAGGTTATCTCTAATGGTATAGCATCAGAGGTTCAGAATGATCCTGCAGTAATCAACGCCTATCTCGGAGTAGAAGATGAAGCCGACAAAGGAATCTCTATTGGTTCTTAAAAACGTCGATGTCCACTATGGTAAAATACACGCTATAAAACATCTATCATTGCATGTCAATAAAGGCGAAATAGTTGCCTTAATAGGCAGTAACGGTGCAGGGAAGACAACTCTATTAGCTGCCATATCAGGACTCTTAAGGGTAACCAGTGGAAGTATAAAATATGCAGGGGTAGAGATTGCAAATAAGCCAACAGAAGAAATCGTAAAAAGAGGGATTTCTCTTGTACCTGAAAGGGGACTTGTTTTCAAGCCTCTTACAGTGGAAGACAACCTCTTATTAGGAGCATATCATCTCTATTCATTTGGTAAAAATAAAGAAGTTAAAAGTGACATAGAACAAATATATAAAATGTTCCCAGTTTTGAAGGAGCGAAGAAAGCAGTTAGCAGGGACCCTTTCCGGCGGTGAGCAACAAATGTTAGCCATAGGGAGAGCTTTAATGGCTAAGCCTAAGATGCTTTTGTTAGATGAGCCAAGTATGGGTTTAGCACCCATGATTGTTAGAGAGATACTTCTTTACATAAAGAAACTTAGAGATGAACATGGTTTAACAGTGCTCCTTGTGGAGCAGAATGCAAGAAGCGCATTAAAAATAGCCGATAAAGGATATGTTCTTGAGACAGGTAGAGTCCTTTTGCAAGGCACTTCAGAGGAACTTTTAGCTAATAGAGATGTCCAAAGAGCTTACCTTGGTAGAGATCTTGCTATAAATTAAAGAGGCATCATATGACTCAAGATATAATTGGAGAACTAATCAGCTGTCTTACTAAACTACCAGGGATAGGTCGAAAAACAGCTCAAAGACTATCCTTTTTTATACTGAATATGCCCTATGAAGATGTTAAAAAGCTTTCTAAGGCGATTATTGATCTCAAGGAAAGGGCAAGATTTTGCTCTATTTGCTTTAATATTACTGAAAAAGATCCTTGCAATATCTGCTCTAATCCTGATAGAGACGATTCTATAATTTGTGTTGTTGAAGAGCCAGCAAATATTATAGCCATAGAAAGGACCAAGTCGTTTAATGGTAGATATCATGTCCTGTTAGGAGCTTTATCTCCCTCAGACAACATTACTCCCGATAAACTTAAAATCAAAGAGCTCGTCGAAAGGATTGAAAAGGGTGGCGTGAAGGAGATAATACTTGCTACTAATCCCAATACAAGGGGAGAGATTACAGCTCGGTATATTGGAGACATACTAAAGCCTTACAAAATCAAAATTACAAGAATTGCCTATGGCTTACCGATGGGTAGTGATATTGAATTTGCTGATGAAGTAACCCTTACAAAAGCCTTAGAAGGGCGCAGAGATATGTAAAGGTTTTCCCATCTAAAAAGACTATTTCGTTGTTATAGCCTTTGAGGTTACAGGTTTTCTATAGGTTGTGAGTTTTCTCATAGTGGTAACATTTTATCCTCAAGTAAGAGATAAAGTCTTTGACATTCTCATTTTAATACATCAGACAGTGTCTTACTGATTTTTTGGTATAAATTAATCTCGAGAATACACAAAAAAACCTTTGTCTTACTTATATCGTATCCTTTGACCCTCAGCTTTTAACATCTCACTTGCCTTTCTTCTTCAAAGTGTCTATCTATTTCCCAGGAGTTTTTAATATCATATTTTCGCAAACCACAGATATAGGTTTTTTATCTATACTTAAGATAGTCTCTTTGAATATCTCGTGTTTTTTTAAATTGAAAAAGTCTTCTGTTATTATAGATTCTCATAGTAAAATCTTTCTTTTTTATTCCCTTTGCCAATCTTGCCTATTTAGTTTGTAATTAAACAGGCATATGCAAAAACCAAGTTTGCAAGGGATAATTAGACAAATGCCTAAAGTTTAAGGATGTAAGTTTATGTCAAGGACAAATGGAGATTTGAAAAAACTGCTTTAGAGAGTTTAAAGAATTGATGAAGAAATTAGGATAAAAATCGATGGAATTGCAGCAATATACAAGAAAGGTATACTACCAGACTGTAAAAAGCCTTTTTATGTTAGTGATTTCATCTTTTATATCTTTTGCTTGTCTATAATGAAAATCTTTACAGGTTTTAATCTCGATATTGCCGTCTGGAAACTCTTCTAATCCAATGGCTCCATCAAAATCTGTTCTTAAAAGGAGTGAACTTTGAAGCTGAGAAAGTATCTCTTCATGGGGATGGCCATGGGGATTTTGGCGTCCCACACTGATTATACTTATTGATGGTGAAACTAATCTTAAAAAACCTTCATGGGCAGAAGATTTACTGCCATGATGGGGTACCTTTAAAACTGTACTATTTAAGTGTTGTCCCAGATTTACAAGGTCCTCTTGAGCCTCTAATTGGATATCTCCAGTAAACAAAAAACTATTTCTATATCCGTCTATCCTCAAAACCAAAGAATAGTTATTCTCTTCATCTTTAGTCTTTAAAGTATAAAAGCCATGATAAGGATGTAAGACATTGATAATGACATCGTCATCCCTTATCACATCACCCCTTGAAAGTTTTTTTATTTTATGTTCCAAACCATAAAAGACTGAGTCTTCCTCAAAGATATTGATCCAAATCTCTCCAATTTCAAAGTTATCTAACAGATAACCAATGCCTCCTGCGTGGTCAGTTTGGGAGTGAGTCACGACAAGGGCATCTATTTTATCTACTCCCCTATATCTTAGATAGGCACTTACCTGATAGCCTGACTTGCCTGTATCTATCACAATAACTTTATTACTTGGGAGTTCCACTACTGAAGCATCACCTTGCCCAACGTCTAAATAGGTTATTTTTATAACTTTTGGTTCGATTATTTTTGTAGAAACATATATTAATATAGGCAATATTAAGATTAGTAAAGGAATGAGATTCTTTAAAAGAATGGTATTTTTGTTATTAGGGCGTATTCCATAATTTAAAATAATATACATTAAGAGCGCTGCATAAAATGTTATTAACAATATTTCAGGGAATGTAGGTATTTTTATAGCTATGAAATCAAAACCTGCTATAAACTCAATAAGATTGAGAGTTAATGTTGTAATTTTATCAATAATTGCTGACAAAGGGAAAAAACCAGTGATAATATAAAGCATAGATGACAGTAAGGTAACTGGTAAGACTATGAAACCAATTAAAGGAGTAATTGTTATGTTTGTTACAGGTGATACTAATGAGAAATAGTTGAAATAGTAAGCAACAAGTGGAGCTGTCCCTAAGGTAGCTCCAATGGAAATTAGAAAGGATCTCTTAATATTTTTTAATGCCTTTAAAATAAGACTTTTTAATTCTTTTCTTTTAGAAGAAAGAGATGCTTTTAAAGGATGTTCATTATCCTTGATTTTTTCAACTATCAATCCAATACATAAAACAGAAATAAAAGATAGTTGAGCTGAAAGATCTAATACGGAAGAGGGTTCTATTAAGATTACTATCAAAGCAGCTATGATTAAAGTATTTAGCCAGAACCCTTTTCTGCTAATTAACAAACCAATCATAAAAAGAGTTATCATTGTGAAAGCTCTAATAGTTGGAACGCTTAAGGAGGAAATGCTAAGGTAAAAAATTAGAAAGGGGGCTGTCATTATCCCTGCAATTTGTGTTGGAGAAACATATAAAGTTATCTTATTTAAAAGTTTTAGGGGTAAATATAGGAAAACCGTTCTAAAGGATGTAAAAAGTATTAGAAATAGAAGGCCAAAATGGGAGCCTGAAATGCTTAAAATATGCGCAAGCCCTGTCAGATTAAATGCTTGATTAGTCTCTTTTGTTAAAAAGGATCTCTCCCCTGTAGTAATTGAGAGCAGAAAGGCTGACGCCTTTTCAGAAAAGGAATTTCTAATGAAATCATTGAGTTTCTCCCTCTGCTTCTCGAAGAAGCTGTATGAATAATCTCCAATTTCTTTAGCTGAATGAATATAAAAGATAGGTAGTTTACTCTTGGAATAGGGATTTAGATAATCTCCTTCCTTTGAGAAACGACCTATGAAATGGTATAACTTTTTTGTATCGAATTGTTGACTGCCTATGGCATTAAGTCTTGGTATCTCTAATTTTTTTCCATCAATTGAGGAAACCTCCTCAACTTTTATGCTTATAAGATAAGCATCCCCTATTTTTTTAGATAGAAGCTCCCTTTGAGAGCTAACTCTTCCCTTTATATTAATTATTTGATTGGACAGATTTGATATAATTATAGTTTCAGCATCAAAAAAATTTGCATAGCCATATCCAATAGTGAAACATATGATCATTAATGCTATTAAAGATGCTTTCTGGAGGGGGGTTTTTGATGAGTTAAAGTATGTTATGATTAAGGTAGATATGGATAGGATTAAACCAGTGTAGGGAAAGAATCTCGATAAGTAGAAAAAGATGACACCAGAGATAAAGGACAGAAAAATAACCATCTCTCCTGAAGCTCATGCCGTCTCTCTGCCTAAGCTTTCATGAACTAATCTCGCTATATTCTCTGCTATAGATTTTGCTGATTCATGCTCCTTAGCTTCTACCATTATCCTTACTTTAGGCTCTGTTCCGGAAGGTCTAACTAAGATTCTTCCATGGTTATTCAAGATTTTGTAACCACCTCTAATAGCTTCAATTATCTCAGGAATTTTCTCAATATTTTCTTTTCTCGAAATAGGGACATTTATTAGAATCTGGGGGTAGAGCTCTATTTTATCAGTCAATTCTGAAAGTCTCTTCTCTCTCTTTTTGAGGAGATTCAATACTTGAATGGCTGTAAGGGGACCATCTCCAGTAGTATTATAATCAAAGAATATTATATGCCCCGACTGTTCGCCTCCAAGATTGTAGTTATTCTTGATCATCTCTTCTACCACATAACGATCTCCCACCTGCACTCTGACCAATCTGATATTTTTAGTTTTAAGGTATTCTTCTATGCCTGAATTAGTCATAACTGTAGCTACGACTGTATCGTTCTTCAGCTTATTGTCTGCCTTTAGTTCGATAGCACAGATTGCAAGGATCATATCACCATCCACAATATTACCCAATTCATCAACAAAGAGTGTTCTGTCTGCATCTCCGTCATGGGCGATACCAATATCGGCTTTGTACTTCAAGACAGACTCTTTGATACAACTCATATGGGTAGAGCCACAATTGTCGTTGATATTTAATCCATCTGGCGTATCATTTATCGAGATGACTTCAGCACCTAATTCTCTTAAGAGATGCGGTGTTATTTTATAGGCTGCACCATTAGCTGAGTCTACAACGATTTTCATCCCCTCTAAATTTAGTTCTCGAGGAACAGTGGATTTTATGAATTCTATGTATCTTCCTATAGAATCTTCAAGCCTGTAAACCTTGCCAATTCTATTATCTGCTGGTCTACTCTTTGGAAAACTTTTATCTAATACGAGTTTTTCAATCTCTCTTTCAAGATGATCTGGGAGCTTTAAACCAGATGCAGAAAATATTTTAATTCCATTGTCGTAGTATGGATTATGGGAGGCAGAAATAACGACTCCAGCATCTAATCTCAAGGAACGGGTTAAAAAGGCTATAGCAGGAGATGGCATAGGACCTACAAGCATAACATCGATACCCATCGAACAGAGTCCTGCCGTTAGGGCACTCTCCACAAGATAACCTGAAAGCCGTGTATCTTTCCCAATTAAAACCTTCCTTCGGCTTTTTGAATCTTTATTTAAAATTTCAGCTATTGCCATGCCTATTTTAACTACAACTTCAGGGATAATCGGAAAAGTATTTGCTAATCCTCTGACGCCATCTGTTCCAAAAAGAGTCATTTTGTCCTCCTTATTACATCAATTGTTACAAGCACATCAGATGGTTCCACCCTTGCCATTTTACCATCTAGATTAAGTTTAGCGTTTATAGTCATTTCAGAATCTATCCCTGTAATCTCAATGGGCTCAGTCTTTAAAAATCTTATTTTTGAAATTTCGTTCTTTGGTCCTTCAATCTTTGCAGTGGTAGGTATAACCTTGATTGACTGAACAGTATACCCCTTTTCGGGGGAACCGACTAAAATAGCCTTAACAGGTAAAACCCTCGATATAGACTCATCTAAGAAGATTCTTATATGATTTGGCTCGATTTTTAAAACTTTTACAGCCTTTGGTAGTCCAACATTTTGTTTATCAAAATAGTGAATTGATTCACCGAACTTTGCATTAGATAGATCTACAAAGACCTTTAGTTCTGAAGGGCTAAGATTTTTAAGAAGTCTCTCAGGTCCTCTCACACTTAAATTAACCCTCTTGACATTTTGCCTTAGTATCTCAACACCTTTTGGCACATTCTTAAATTCTATATTTGCCTCTACAACAGTCTCAGACTGTCCTTTGTAGACAATGAAAAACCATAGTGAAACAGAAGTGAGTATGGCAAAGATAAGCAACCAAATGTTTTCGAGCAGTCTTTGTGCAAACTTTTTTCGTTTTATCAAAGGTTATTCTCCTTTTTGGGTTTGGTAAAGAGCTCAGTAAGTTTGTCTCTAAGGGTTGCTATGTCAAAATCAGATTCCATCTTCCCATCTACTCCAACTGAAATCGTTCCAGTCTCTTCAGAAACAACAATTGCAACGGCATCGGTTTCTTCTGTAATACCTATGCCAGCCCGATGGCGAGTACCATAGGATTTACTTAAATCTGCTTCAAGGGCTATAGGTAAGAAACAGCCTGCCGCAAGAACTCTGTTACCTTTTATGACTACGGCACCATCATGAATAGGTGAGGTAGGGTGAAAGACGCTCAAAAGTAGCTCCTTTGAAACCTTTGCGTCTAATGGAACCCCTATCTCTACATAATCTTTAATGCTAACTTCTCTCTCTATAACTATAAGTGCTCCAATCTTCTTATTAGATAGAGATATGACGGCTTTGATGATCTCTTCCAGCGATTTTAACTCTTCAGCGGGAGTAAGGCTTTGGAAGATCGAGGACTCACCCATACGGGCTAATGCCCTTCTAATCTCTGGTTGGAATATTACTATTACTACAATAACTACTTGACCCCAGAAGCTCGAAATTATCCAATCAAGGGTGTATAATTCAAGATATTTCGAGAAAAAAGATATGATCATAAGCACTCCTAATCCCAAAAGCATTTTGGCAGCCTTAGTCCCTTTTATTATGAGAAGAATACGATAGAATATGATCGATACCAAAACGATATCGACAATATCCTGCCATCTCAATTGATCAATTATCTCTATCAATCAAATCACCTAAGAGAGTTTTTTAGTTTTTTTCTACTATAAAAAAGACTCTTTTAAATGTTTAAGTTACTTCAGTTTTAAGTTATTAAATCTTTATTTATCTTTACATTTAATTTTAATTTCATGCTTTCTATATAAGATTTTATTGCTTTCTCTTTCTTTTGGGAGAGAAGGATTTGCTTGACCTCATTAAATCTTCGATCATCCTTTAGTGGATGCCCTATATCATGTGTGCTAATGTCTACAGTAGACCCAATTAGCATTCTCATCTTTTGTACTATCAATTGTTGACGGACAGAGTTTTCGAATATTTCGGGCGTTATTCTATTCAATTGGAGAGTTTTGAGATAAACATCCTTTTTGAAAACCCCATCTCTCATAAATCTTGGATCAGATGTTATAGTATCTTGGAGTTCTTGATCCGTTACTACTATACCCATTTCATTGGCAGAAATAAGCAGAATCCTCTCTTCTATCAATCCATTGAGAACTACCTCTTTTAATTTGAGTCTCTCCTCCATGGCTTGATCAAATTGTCCTTTATATATTTGTCTGTAGAAGTCCTTAACTCTTTCATAGGTCCGCCAATATTCCTCAATGGTTATCTTTTCTTTCCCAATCTCAGCAACTGCCACTACGGTGGGCTTATCGAGGGGACCTACGCCCCAAAATATAAAGGTTAGAATAACGATGAAGAAGAGGACATAAAAATATTTTGCATGTTTTCTCATAGTTTTTATCATCTTTAATACCTCTTATTAAAGTAGTCTGTTAAGATCTCTCTATGGTCAAAGGCAATATTATCAGGTAAATTATCTCTTTTGAATACACCTACTTCTTTGGCATCATCTCCAGCTTTGAAGTTCCCTTCTGCTTTGGCTATATAGACTGTAGTAATTGTATGAAATCTTGGATCCCTTTGAGGCTCAGAGTAAGTATGAAATTGTCTTATAAGTTCTATATCCAAACCTGTTTCTTCCTTTGCCTCTCTTAATGCACAGTCCTCGAGACTTTCTCCGTATTCGACAAACCCACCAGGTAATGCCCATCCATAGGGTGGGTTTCTCCTCTTAATAAGAATTATACCCTCTTTATATTCTATAATGATATCGACTGTCGGTAAGGGATTTTTATGTTTCATTGTTAGATCTTACTCCTTTGAGTTTTTAAAGAATGTATCTAATAAATAAAACTAAAGTCATTTTCATATCCTCTAAATAAAAGCATTTTTGATTCAAGTATTCAATATTCATTTATTTTTACTTAGAATAATCTTTAAATTCTTGATGTGGTCCGTAAAAGCTTTCATTAAATAACAATATTGACAAGTCTGCCCTGTACAACAACAATTCTTTTGATCTTAGCATCCCTTGTAATCTCTGAAATTTTTGGTTCACTTAAAGCTCTCTCTTTTACTTCGTCGTCAGACAACCCTGCTGGTATTAACATTTTAGCCCTCACCCTCCCATTTACCTGTACCACGAGTTCTACCTCTTCTTCTTTTGCAAGTTCTTCATCCCAATAGGGCCATGGGTGCTCAAATATGCTGTTTTTTTTGCCAATCCTTTGCCACATTTCCTCTGCAATATGAGGCGCAAAGGGTGCGATCATCAGTATGATATTTTTGACAGCAAATGAAAAGACTTCCTCGTCTCCATCAGTTTTTATATTAAAGGTTGACATATCGTTGGCAAGTTCCATCAATGCCGCTATAGCGGTGTTAAAGTGATATTCTCTCTCTATGTCTTTTGTAACTTTTTTAATAGTTTGATGGGTCTTTCTCAAGAGTCTCATAGCGTCTACAGTAAGCTCAGTATTAGAGTTGATCTTTATGCCTGAGTCTACACCTTTACAGAACTTTTGGTTAACATTATCTTTAAGCACTATCCTCCATAATTTATTCAGGAATCTGTATGCTCCTTCTGTTGCGGCACGTGTTCCGCAAGCCTGAGGAATTGATGCTTCAGGCATTTCATAGAAACTATTTGCAATATTTATCAATCTATTATCAAGCCTTGCATCCTTAAAAGG
>JAOAEO010000046.1 GCA_026416735.1 Thermodesulfovibrionales bacterium | reverse complement strand
GGACTGTCTCGATTAGGCTTATGAATGTTTTCAAAGCAGATTTAATTACACTCTATGTAAGGGGGAGGAGGATACCCCATACGCATATTTTTCTTATTCCCACATTCCCAAAGGATCCAGTAGATAGATACTTTAACGCACTGGAGGGCTTCCAAGAGGAAGCAAATAAGTTAGCCTCTCTAAGTGGGCATGATGAACTAAGCAGAATTTATAAACTCCTGATAAGTTGACTTTTTGAATTTTGCAAGATTTTACAAAGCTTCATATAATCTAAAATAAATATGGCTTCAGAAAATATAAATCCTGCCAGCTCCCCCCTTTGGGATGTCTTAATTGCTGGCTTTCCTACAGAAGAGTCAGAGCAGATCAAAGAGGGAGTCTCAAGAGCTTTAAATTTTTGTAATTTTTACTTTGCCAATACCTATGAAGATTATCTATCGATAATCAAAAGAGTTCCCTTTGAAGTAATAATATCAAATCACAATTTCAACTATTTTAATGCTCTATCAGCCTTAAAGGTGGCTATTGAGTATAACCCAAACTCTATATTCATAATTTTATCTGCCTTAGAAGATATCTATACTGCTGTAGAATTTATTAAAAATGGAGCTTCCGATTATATCCTTAAAAGAGACATTAATAAACTACCCTATGCTGTCTGCAAGGCTATAGAAGGCATGCAAGCCAAGAAAGATCTGACAAAGGAAGAACTTAGAAGTCAAAATGAACTGATCACATCTCTCATTACGAAGGCTGAATGGTTTGATCAAGACTTGATAACCAACATTAAAAGGGTTTTAGAAACCTGTAGCGAACTTCTAAAGGTTGAAAGAGTCAGCCTTTGGATTTACACCGAAGACTATTCAAAGATAAAATGTTTAGACCTCTATGAAAGAAGTAAAAATAGACATAGTAGTGGAGAAATATTGTTCAGTTCCACCTTCTCAAATTATGTAGATCTACATAAAAGAGGTTCGGTAGTAGCAGCCTTCGATGTCTACTCTGATCCGATAACGAGAGAAATACCTCGTGAATATTTTATCAAAAATGGCATCTCTTCTCTGCTCGATGCACCTATATATTTTGGTGGAAAACTTTTTGGACTCCTAAGCTTTGAACATGTAGGGATTAATAGACATTGGGATAGCATAGAAGAAAGACTTGCTTTGATTATGGCGGCCCATCTTTCTCTTTTCTTTGAGATCGATAAACGTAAGAAGATTGAACAGGAATTACATGATAGTAAAGTCTTTTATAAAACTGTCTTTGACAGCAGTCATGAGGGATTTTTAATTATAGCTGATGTAATTATTGAATGTAATGAGTCCGCCAGCAAGATCTTGGGCTATCCAAAGGAAGAAATCGTTGGGGTTTCATTAGCGGAGTTATCCCCTGAGCTACAATCTAATGGTAGATCCTCTGAAGAAGTAGCTTCAAATTATATAGAATCAGCAAAGAAGGGGCAGCTTCAGAAATTTGAATGGAACTTTAAGAGAAAGGACGGCACATTGATAGATACTGAGATGTCCTTAATTCCTTTACCTTTTACTGAAAAAGCTTTATTTTTTGCAACTTTTGTCGATATTACAAAACAAAAACAAGCCCATTTAGCCCTCCTTGAGGCGGAGGAAAAATATAAAAACATTTTTGAGAATGCAGTGGAAGGAATATTCCAAACCACCCCTGAAGGGCGCTTTATTACAGCTAATCCTGCCTTGGCAAGGATGTATGGTTACGAAACTCCTGAAGAGTTTATAGCTGATATCAAAGATATAGCCCAACAACTTTATTATGATCCTTCCGATAGAGAGGTTTTCCTCCAAATTATAAAGGAAAAGGGATTCATCTCAAATCACGAGATGAGAGCTCGCCACAGAGATGGCTCACTCTTTTGGATTTCTCTAAGTGCGAGGGCTGTTTATGATGACTTTGGAAGGATAAAGTTTTTCGAAGGCATGGTAGAGGATATAACAGAAAGAAAAAAACTCGAGCAACAACTAAGACAATCTCAAAAGATGGAGGCTATAGGCACTCTTGCTGGTGGTATTGCCCATGATTTTAATAATATACTTACTGCTATTTTAGGCTATTCTCAACTGATGCTTGTGCAATTAAAAGATTCTGATCCCCTTAAAGGCTATCTCGAAAAGATCATCTCAGCTGCTGAAAAGGCGACTAATTTAATAAAAAGTTTGCTTGCCTTCAGCAGAAAACAATTGATCAGCCTTGTGCCTATCAACCTAAATAATTTAATAGAGCATTTAACTGATATGATAAAGAGAATAATTGGTGAAGATATAGAACTTAGAGTTTTTCTTTCAAAGGAGGATTTAATAGTACCTGCTGACAAAAATATGATTGAACAGGTTTTACTGAATTTAGCTACAAACTCAAGAGATGCTATGCCCGATGGTGGAGCAATAATAATTGAGACTGATAAAGTTCTATTAGATGAGAGCTATATAGCTGATCATGGCTATGGCAAGCCCGGCATATATGCTCTCATCAGCTTTACCGATTCAGGAATCGGCATGGATAAAGAAACCATACAGAAGATTTTTGAACCCTTCTTTACCACTAAGGGTCGAGATAAAGGGACAGGTCTTGGACTCTCAATGGTATATGGAATTATTAAGCAACATAATGGTTATATCAATTGTTACAGTGAACTAAATAAGGGAACGACCTTCAAAATTTATCTTCCCATTACGACGGAGGAACCCCACAAAAGGACATACCCAGAGAGGGTATCCAACCTCGAGGGTAAGGAGACTATCTTACTTGCAGAAGATGATAGTTCCGTAAGGAAATTGATCAAAAGCATTTTAGAGAAGTATGGCTATAGAGTTATAGAGGCAGAAGACGGTTTAGATGCTGTAGAGAAATATTCAAGGAATAGAGAGGATATAGATCTTTTGATTTTTGATATAATAATGCCAAAATTGAATGGCAGATTAGCCTATGAGCAGATAAAAAAGGTTAGACCCTCGATACCGGTTCTCTTTATAAGTGGTTATACCGAAGATTTTATTCAACAAAAGGGAATCTTAGAAGAAAGGGTTAATCTCCTTTTAAAACCACTCTCCCCAGAAAAGATTCTAACTAAAATTAGAGAAATTCTCTCTCGAGGGACCTAAAAAATGCTAAATTTGAAATATTTCTTTGGTTGCTCCTTTATATCCTTAGTCAATAATTTCAGCTCGTCAATTATATCTCTAAGACTTACCACTACCTGCTTAAATTCTAATGCCATCTCTTTATCCCGGAGCAAGGTTCCTGCGATACCTTCGCCTTCGTTTATTTGCTTTGCAATCTCTGATAACCTCTTTGAAGCGTCATTTAAGTTTTCATAAAGAGTAGGATCTGTTGCAAGCCTTCCCAAAGTCCCTTCCCCTTTAGAAATCTTTGCAGTGAGCTCCTCAATCTTTATGGAGGCATCTTGAAGCTTCTCATATAATGTGGGGTCCTTCATTAGCCTTTGGAGGGTCCCTGGTGTTGCCTCAAAATCCTTAACAATCAATGAAAATCTCCTGGTAGTCTCTGTCAGATTTTCATAGAGGGAGGGATCATTTAAAAATTTTCCTAAGGACCCCTCACTCTTCTCGATTCTTGCAATAAATAAATTCAGTCTATCCAGAAACTCTGTGATTTTATTAATTGATTGAGCACTGACATCGACGATATCCTTGATCTCCAGTTGACTTCTCCCTTCGAGAATATCTCCTCTTTCAAGAGGTTTAGCATCTGGTGATCCTCCTGATAGCTCAATATATTTATCTCCTAAAAGTCCCATTGTCTGAACAGTGGCAACAGAATCCTTCTTTATAAAACCTAATAAATCTTCCTTAATTGATAAAGTGACGATCGTCCCATATTCCTCGTGGAGCTTCATCCTTTTGACAAAACCGACCTCCACCCCAGCAAGCCAAACAGGAGAACCTCTCCTTAACCCTTTCACATCCTTGATCTTAGCCTGTATCTCGACCTTTGGGGAGAATATTTCTTCAATACCACCAGCAAAAAAGACAGTCAAAAAGAGAATTAGAAGGGCTGTCGTTATAACTATCCCAACTTTCAATTTAGACCACATTAACTGCTTTTTTACATCTAACATTCTTAACTCCCTTCTTTATATATGTGTTATTAGATTTCGTTTAATCAGTTCAAATGACATATTGTAATTCCTTTTTGAAAATAACTAAATCTGGATATTGGGATTCCTTAAGCTCAACGATATTACCATCGAAGACAATCCGTCCATCCTTTAGAAAGATAAACCTTTCAGCGACTCGTAGGGCATCTACCAACTTATGAGTAACTATTATGTGCCCAGTGCCATCTTTACTTAATTCATTTATTAATTGGCAGATGTTTTCAGCATTTATTGGGTCTAATCCTGTTGTTGCCTCATCATACAGAAACATCTTTGGTTTAGTGACAGCCAAAGATCTCGCAATAGCTACTCTTCTATGCATTCCGCCGCTTAGCTCGTCTGGCATGTAATAAATGGCTTCTTCTATCCCTACAATTCTCAAAAGCTCTCTAACTTTTTGTTCAATTTCTTCTTCTGACATCTTTGTATACTCCCTTAAACAGAAGGCGACATTCTCCTTTACATTTAGAGAATCAAAAAGGGCACCATCTTGGAAGACAATGCTAAACTTTTTTCTGATGTCCATCAACTCATCTTCCTCTTTGAGGGTTATGTCCTCTCCATCGATCAATATTCTACCAGAATCAGGCTTTAAGAGACCCACAATAAGCTTTAGAATAGTAGTTTTGCCCTCACCACTACCGCCGAGGATAGCTACCCTCTCACTCTCCTTGACCTTGAAGGTTAGGCCCTTCAAAACAGAGCGTGTACCATAGGAAAAATATACATCTTCAAAGACAATCATAGAGTAAATCCGAGAACATAGAGTAAAATCCTCGTCAACATAAAGTCGGATATTATAATCAAAATAATCGATAGAACTACTGCATTAGTGGTCGATCTTCTCAACCCCTTTGCACCACCTTTAGTAGTGAGCCCCATGTAACAACTTACAGTGGCTATTATAAAACCGAAGATGAAGGGTTTTACTGAACCAGAGAAAACATTTTCAAAATCGAGTATGTCTCTTATGGAAGACCAGTAGACATATCCACTTTGGTTGCTAACGAATACTGCAACATAATAGCCGCCAAGCAATGCTATGGCATCCCCAATCGTCGTCAGTGCTGGCAAAATTATCAAGGAACTTAATATCCTCGGAGTAACGAGCTTTTTAATGGGATCAACACCGAAAACCCTAAGAGAGTCGATTTGATGTCCTATTACCATCGAGCCAAGTTCAGAGGCCATTCCTGCTCCAACTCTCCCACAATAGACAAGAGCAACGGTGACAGGACCTACTTCACGAATTACTGCTATCCCCACAATTTTCCCTGTATACATCTTTAATCCTAAAGAGGCGAGTTCTGCAGAAAGCTGTAAAGATAAAGCCATACCAATGAAGAGTGAGACGATAAGCACAATTAGGAGTGAACCAGCACCAGCATAATCCATCTGCTCAATGGTGTCTTTTAGATAAAAAGGTCTCCTGAAGATACCCATCAATCCGTTGAAAGCTAAAAGATAAAAGTCTTGGAGGTCGCTAATTAATCTTTTAATTCTCTCTACCATCTCTTCTATTCAGGATGTCATAGTTTAGCATAGAATCACAAAGTTATTATAACAAAGTGTTGTTTTGGGGTATAAGTAATTAGAATAAATCTTAACTTCTAATCTCTTTATGGATCTTCTCCATACTTGAGAGGAATAAACTATCAAGATGATTAAACTGCTCCTATAAAGGGTTTAAGAATTTTTTTTCAATCTTTCGATGCATTCTCTAAAATCGGAGGGTAAATCACTAAAAAATTCCATGTATTTATCTGTAGTGGGATGTCGAAATCCCAAGATGTAAGCATGCAACATCTGTCGTGGGAAGATTATTTTTTGGTTATTGACCTGAAG
The DNA here is from genome assembly GCA_026416735.1 of Thermodesulfovibrionales bacterium. Taxonomy (GTDB): domain Bacteria; phylum Nitrospirota; class Thermodesulfovibrionia; order Thermodesulfovibrionales; family Dissulfurispiraceae; genus DYHD01. The sequence continues at coordinate 4,474 of JAOAEO010000046.1, read as the reverse complement.
GGATGTCTTCTTACCATAAACTCTATCTCCTAAGAGTGGATGTCCAATGGCAGAAAAATGAACCCTAATCTGATGAGTCCTACCAGTTCCTAACACTGCCTCTATAAGAGTTGCCTCTTTAAATCTCTCTATCACCCTCCAGTGAGTAATGGATTCTTTTCCTCTCTTTGTACGGATGGACATTTTCTTTCTATCGGAGATGGATCTGCCAATTTGAAAGGTTATATTACCTGTGTCTTCTTTAAGGATGCCATACACCAGAGCCTTATATTTCCTTTTTATAGCTCTTCTTTTGAATTCTTCAATTAGTTTATAGTATGCGATTTCCTCAAGAGCTATAACCATTACGCCTGAAGTATCCTTATCAAGACGGTGAACTATACCATTTCTCAGTGGACCTCCAACGGAAGCTAACTTTTTTGTATGGTAATAGACTGCATTGAGGAGTGTCCCTTTGCTATGACCTGCTGCAGGGTAAACCACCATGTTAGGTGGTTTATCGACTACTATTAAATAGTCGTCAACATAAAGTATATTTATAGGTATAGGTTCTGGAATTAAGCAGGGAGACTCCCTTTTGGGTATCTTAAAGGTGATTATATCATCTGTCTTGACTCTGTAACTCTGTTGGCATCGATAGTTATTAACGAGGATGAGCTCTTCTCTTATCAGCTTTTGAATCTGGGAGCGACTTATACCAGTCATCTCAGATCCAAATATATCAAGCCTTTTGCCAGAATCATGCTCTAAAACCTTTATAGTTTTTTCCATCGAAGAGACTTATGGTGTTAGATCTCTCTCTGGTTTTAGAGGTAGTGGCATCGCAGTAGCCATTCCTTGAGCAAGCTGCCTCTTAGTTCTCTCACCTTTTGCTTCAAAGGCGACCACCAAGAGATTTTTACCTCTATGGATGACCTTTGCTTCAGCTATAACCACATCACCTAATTTAGCGGAACGAAACATATTAAAACTCCACTGAACCCCTACCGAGTCAACAATAGAATTAACAGCTATAGCAAATGCTACATCTAAGAGGGCAAATATCATCGCCCCATGAGCTATCTGGTGAGCATTTAGGAATTCTTCCTTTACTTCAGCAGAGACCTTAGCGAAGCCTTCTGAAGAGTCCTCGAGTTTCATCCCGAAGAGGTGAAAAAGCCTATCCCTCTCGATAATATTCAATACTCTTTGCAAAGGTGACTCCCTCTGTCTTAGAAACTTTAATAATATACCAAATTGAGAGTATAATTTTCTTTAGCATCGTCGTCATACTTTTAAAGATAATTTTTCCATGAAATTTTATATCCTATGAAGGGTTATACTGGCAAAGGGATATACATAGATTTAAGCAAGAGAGAGATTTCCGTCTATGAGGTTTCTCCAGAACTATACTCGAATTACATTGGTGGAAGAGGATTAGGCGTTGCCATGATTTCAGATTACATTAAAAATACTTATGACTCACCTGATATGCCTCTAATCTTTGCAACAGGTCCCTTAGTGGGAACGCCTGCAATAACTTCAGGCAGAATTTCTGTAATCAGCCGTTCCCCCCTTACAGGGACAGTTTTCGATTGCTCAGTAGGTGGAAATTTTGGGACAAGATTGAAAAAGGCAGGGTATGACCTAATAGAGATAAGAGGGCTTTCAAATAAGTGGGTCCTTCTCGATATAGATAACGATAAAATCAGACTTGAGGATGCTCAGAATCTTACAGGGAAGAATGTTTCAGAGTTAACAATAGTCAAAAAAGATACATCCTTCGCTGCAATAGGTATAGCTGGCGAAAGAAGAGTCAAATTTGCCTCCATAGTGATCGATGGACACTATTGCGCTGGCAGAGGTGGACTGGGAGCAGTCATGGGCTCAAAGAGGCTTAAAGCTATTAGAGTAAAAGGGGATAGGACAGTAGAGATATGTGATCCAAAAGCTTTAAGAGATACAAACATCGAAATAATTAGACTTTTAAGGGCTTCACCAGCCATATATGGAGAGTTTGGTCTTTCAGAGTTTGGAACGGCTGCTCTTGTCGATGTAATACATGCCAGAAGACTCGAACCTACTGAAAACTTTAGAAAAACCTATTTCCCAGAGGCTCTAAATTATTCGGGATACAACCTTAAGAGGCAATTTAATACAAAGAAGGTGGGATGTTCAGGTTGTCCCATCCTATGCAAGAAGAGGGGGGGTATGGGTGAAATGATACCAGAGTATGAGACCGCTTCCCATTTTGGAGCCCTAAATAGTTGTAGTGATCCCCTTTCTATCGTTAAAGCCAATGAAATCTGTAACGACTATGGGATGGATACAATCAGTTCAGCCGCTACAATTGCCTGTTATTCTGAGATTCAAAACTTGCGGCTGTCTCCTGTTGAGATTATAAACCTACTTAAAGATATTGGAAACAGGCAAGGCATAGGTGATTTACTCGCAGAGGGTTCTCTCCGATATGCTTCTTATGTGGGATCTCCAGAATTAAGTATGAGCGTAAAGGGCTTAGAGCTACCCGCCTACGATCCAAGAGGAGCCTATGGTATGGCATTGGCTTATGCCACTTCTAATAGAGGGGGGTGTCATCTCAGGGCGTATCCAATAAGCCACGAGATTTTAAGAAAACCCGTCGCAACCGATAGATTTTCCTTTGAGGGAAAGGCAAGGATAATAAAGATTGCAGAAGACTTGAATGCTGTTGTAGACTCTTTAACAGCCTGTAAATTTGTCTTTTTTGCTGTAAGTCTCGAGGAATACGCTAATGCCTTAAACTCAATCACTGGCTCAAACCATGATGCGCAATCTCTTCTAAAGATAGGTGAAAGAATATGGAATCTCGAAAGACATCTAAATGGGCTAAACAATTTTAATATAAACCATGATGACCTCCCAAAAAGGTTTTTTACCGAAGAAGGTTCTTCTACTGAGAATATAAAAATACCCCCTATTGATCGTGATGCCTTTTTGAGAGCCAGGGAAGATTACTACCGTATTAGGGGTTATAAATTGTCGAATTCATGATTGGTGGTTGGTTAATTCTTTGACAAAAGTAGACATCCTATGATAAATTCCCACCTAAAAAGCCAATTTAGGAGCATTTTATGAAGATAACTAAATCTCTGGACTTATATAAAAAAGCCTTAGAACTAATGCCTGCTGGAGTTAACAGCCCTGTAAGAGCCTTTAAAGCAGTCAATAGCTCACCTCTCTTTATAAAGAGGGGTAAAGGTTCCAAGATTTATGATGTGGATGGTAATGAGTACATCGATTATGTCCTATCCTGGGGACCTCTTATTTTAGGGCATGCACACCCTTCTATCGTAAAGGCTCTCAAAAGAGCTTTAGAAGCTGGAACGAGTTTTGGAGCCCCAACCTCTTTAGAAATACAACTGGCAAAACTCATTATGGAGTTTTTTCCCTCCATTGAGAAAGTTAGAATGGTTAATTCTGGCACAGAAGCAACCATGAGCGCAATTAGAGTAGCAAGAGGATATACCAAAAGGGATAAGATAATTAAATTCGAAGGCTGTTATCATGGACATTTTGATGGCCTATTAGTGAAGGCAGGCTCTGGAGCTGCCACCTTTGGTGTCCCCGATAGTGCTGGAGTTCCTACATCCTATGCTAAAGAAACTATAACTTTACCATTCAACGATGTGAAAACATTCAAAGAAGTTATAGAAAAAGAGGGAGATTCAATAGCCTGCGTCATCGTAGAACCAGTTATAGGTAACATGGGTTGTATCCTCCCCATCGAAGGCTTTCTGGAAACACTGAGGGAGGAAACAAAGAAGTTTGGTATTGTTTTAATCTTTGACGAGGTAATGACTGGTTTTAGAGTTTCGAGGGGTGGTGCTCAAGAATACTACGGAATTACCCCAGACCTTACATGTCTTGGAAAGGTAATCGGAGGAGGATTGCCTGTAGGAGCTTATGGAGGAAAGAGGGAGATAATGGAAATGGTTGCCCCTGAAGGACCTGTGTATCAAGCAGGTACTCTGTCTGGTAATCCTATTGCCGTAACGGCTGGCATAGAAACGCTTAAGGTTCTGTCGAGGAGAGATACTTACGAAAAATTAGAAGAAAAAATGGAGTTACTGGAAGAAGGGCTTAAAGAGTCTGCTACAAAAGCTGGAGTTAAGACAAAATTCTATCGCATTGGAACCATGTTTTGCACCTATTTTGTCGATGTAGAAGTTACAGATTATATGACAGCTAAAAGGGCTGATACCGAAAAGTTCCGTAAGTTTTTCCTTGGCATGTTGAATAAGGGCGTATATCTTGCACCTTCTCAGTTTGAAGCAGGATTTATCAGTGTTGCTCACTCTAAGAGGGATATTACTTACACCATCGATGCAGCTTACAAAACCTTTAAGGATATAGGATAGGTTTATCCCAAAGCCACCCTTTTGGCGAATACTCTAATAATTTTAAGAATTCAAGGAATTGATTATTTATTTCTATAGGTTATAGCCTGTCTCTT
>JAOAEO010000045.1 GCA_026416735.1 Thermodesulfovibrionales bacterium | reverse complement strand
CTGTGACATTTATGGAAGCTCAGAGGCTGGCTGATAGGTATACATAGACTTTTTAATTTTAAAGAGGCTTTCTACCTCTAAATGTAGCAAGACCTTTTTATGTGATTTGATATGGTGATCCCTTATGAGAAAAAAACTGTTGAAAATAATATAGATGACATTAAAAACTGAGAGACTTAATTATTGAAAATATGTTATCATTTTAGATAAAAAATTGAGAACTTCGTAAATAAAGCTTTTTAGTCCTTAATTTATTTTTGAGAGACAAAAATTTGCTATAAGTTTTGACTTATGAACTCTTTTCTATAGTTGGGGGCTGGCCCTGCGCAGCGAATGGGTGTGAACCCCGCCAGGTCCGGAAGGAAGCAACGGTAAGCATTTCATTCGGGTGCCGCAGCAAGCCGGTCCCTAAGTATAGAAAATATTTCTAATCCTTTATTTTTCACAACTATGTCATACCTGGTATTAGCAAGGAAATGGAGACCACAAACATTTGAGGAACTTATTGGGCAAGAATCTATTTGTAAGATTCTGAAGAATGCTATCTCTCAAAACAAATTATCTCATGCCTATATCTTTTCAGGACCACGAGGTGTTGGTAAAACTACAACTGCCAGAATATTGTCGAAATCATTGAACTGCTTAGAGGGACCAACTATTAATCCCTGCGGTATATGCCATTCCTGTATGGCAGTAACTCAAGGCTCATCGGTAGACGTAATAGAAATAGATGGAGCATCTAATACTGGCGTTGAAAACATTAGAGATTTGAGAGAAAGACTAAAATACGCCCCTTCCTTCGGTAAATACAAAATTTATATAATTGATGAAGTACATATGCTTTCCATATCTGCCTTTAACGCTCTCTTAAAGACTCTTGAAGAACCACCTTCTCATGTAATTTTTGTGCTCGCTACTACTGAACCAAGAAAGATACCCCCTACAGTATTATCAAGATGTCAACATTTGTCCTTTAAAAGGATCTCCCACAACAAAATCAAAGAAAGACTCGACTTTATATCTAAATCCGAGTCGATCAATATTACACCTTCAGCAATTGATTTAATTGCTCGTGCTGCTGACGGTAGCATGAGAGACGCACTTACTATTTTAGATCAAGTAAACTCCTTTTCTGATGTAATTGATGAAACCGAGGTAAGAGATTTGCTCGGTCTCACAGAGATTGAAATTTTATCAAATCTGCTGCTTTTGACAATAGAAGGAGATAGAAAGGGAATCGTAAAGTCCATTTCTAATTTAACCAACGCTGGAGTTGATTTAAGAGCTGTCACAAGAGAACTTCTATTGTTTTTAAGGAAATCATTAATCTTAAAAATAACCCAATCTACTGAAGATATTTCGGAGATAACCGAAGCGGAGTTAAAGGAGATAACTAAAATTAACGAAAGAACCTCAGAAGAACATCTCGTCCTACTCTTTTCTGAACTATTAAAGGCTGAACCTTATATCCGAAATGCCTACTTTCCGAGAGTTGCTCTCGAAATTACCCTTATAAAACTAAGTCTTTTAAGCCACTTCCAATTAATTGATAATGCCATAGAGTCAATTAAGAGATTGCAAGATTTTAATAAAGAACCTTCTATAGTTTTGCCAACGAAGAAAGATTCCCTTGCCGGACCATTAAAGGTTAGTGAGCACAAAGAACCTCCTAATATGGAAGATAAAGATATAAAACTGCAAGAAATTTGGCAAAAGACCATAGAAAAAATAGAGATAGAAAACCCACCCCTTGCATGTAAATTAAAAGATTGTACAGTTACCTATGGTGAGAATAAGATTACACTTACCTTTAAAGATGGCCATTCCATCCATATTGAGTCTGTAAGAAATAACTTAGAAATGATAAATAATATGATCTCTACTGTCGCTAACAAAGATATCTCTATAGAGATAGAGAATATACATACAAAGCAGCTGAACAAAAGCGAAGTTAAAGAAAAGGCATTGAAAAATCCAGTGATACAGGAAGCCCTTAAATTATTCAATGGAAAAATTTTAGAAATCATTCCAAATAACAAAAATGGAGGTATAGATGTCTAAAAAGATGTTAGGAGACCTCATGAGAGAGGCTCAAAAGATCCAAACTCAGATGCAAAAGGTCCAAGAAGAAGCAAAATCTAAAACAGTGGAAGCATCTGCAGGCGGAGGTATGGTTACAGTAGTAGCTAACGGCACAGGAGAGATAGTCTCTATTAAAATCGAAAAAGAAGTAGTTAATCCCGACGACATAGAGATGCTTCAAGACCTAATCGTTGCTGCATGCAATGAGGCATTGAGAAGAGCTCATCAGATGGTTAACGAAGAGATGTCAAAACTTACAATGGGTCTTCAAATTCCAGGCCTCGGAGGGTTAGGTAATCTTTTTAAGTAATGGAGATATCTCTGACCTATTCTCCATCTTCTCATCAGATTAGTGTTAATGGTAAAGGAAGCTTTATTTCTTACAATAGATTAAATATTCAACATTACCTCTTCCTCCTAAGATAGGAGATTGAATAACCCCTTTCACTTTGAGTCCTGAAGACTCAAGAAAAGTTTTTATCTTTTGAACTGCCTCCAGCCTTTTTTCTTCTTTTTTTACAATTCCACCTTTATCTACCTCACCTTTACCAACTTCAAACTGAGGTTTTATTAAAGCGACTAACTCACCACCGTCTTTAAGAAAATCTAAGATCTTAGGAATAACCTTAGTAAGAGATATGAAAGATACATCGATAGTGACCAAATCGATAGGATCTGGAATTTTATCCCTCTGGATATATCTAATATTAGTTCTTTCTAAAAGACGCACTCTGTCATCTATCCTCAACTTCCAAGCCAATTGGCCATAACCGACATCTATACAATAAACTCTTGCTGCACCAAACTGGAGAAGACAATCTGTAAAGCCTCCTGTTGAAGATCCTACATCCATAGCAATTTTACCATTAACATCTATATTAAACTGTTTAATGGCCGCTTCGAGCTTTAACCCCCCTCTGCTGACATAAGGGGAATCGGTAGTTTTAACCTCGATTTCAGCATCTTCTGGAATGAAGGTTCCTGCTTTTATTACAACTACTCCATTTACCAAGACCTTTCCCCCCATAATGAGAGCCTTTGCCTTCTCACGACTGCTAACCAAATTTTTCTCAACAAGTAGTCTATCTAATCTTTTTTTAGGCATCCTCCATCAACATATTATCATAACTCAAAAACAAACCTTTTATATCCCTAAGGTTGAGATTGCTAGGCCGAAAAGTTAAAATACAGATAATGAAATCTGAAAGATTCAAATCAGGCTATGTTTCTATAAGTGGTAAACCCAATGTTGGCAAATCGACTCTTTTAAATACCATCTTAGGTCAAAAAATATCGATTGTTACTCCAAAACCCCAAACTACAAGGAATAGAATCTTGGGCATAAAAACTACTAAAGATGCTCAAATAATATTCATCGACACTCCAGGTATTCATAGACCAAAACACATGCTTGGTCAATTAATGATGAAAAGCGCCAAAGAAGCTGTTAGAGAAGTAGATATAATTCTTCTATTAGTTGAGCCTACTGAGCCATCTCAAGAGGATATCTTTATTATAGAAAATATTATCAATCTGAAAAAACCAACCTTCTTAATAATAAATAAAGTCGATACCATAAAAAAACCCTACCTACTTCCCCTCATCGAGAAATATAATTCTCTTTTTCAATTTACTGAAATTATCCCAATCTCCGCTCTTGAAGGTGATGGCATAGATGTTCTTTTGGAAACTATAGTCAAATATCTTCCTGAAGGACCTAAGTACTATCCAGATGATCTAATCACTGATCAATTAGAGAGATTCATGGTTTCAGAAATAATAAGAGAGAAGATCATGCAATCAACAGAGGAAGAAGTGCCATATTCTGTTGCTACTGAGGTAGTAGATTGGCAAGAGAGGGAAGATGGCACTATTTTCATCAAGACAAATATTTATGTTGAAAGAGAGGGGCAAAAAGGTATTATAATAGGTAAAGGTGGTGAAAAACTAAAGGCAATTGGGATTAAAGCAAGAGTGGAGATTGAAAGACTCCTCGACACAAAAGTTTTCCTCGAATTATGGGTTAAGCTTAAAAAGGACTGGCGTAGTAATGAAAAGATGCTAAAAAGATTGGGGTTTAAATGATGTTAATCCATATGAAAGTTGAAGGACTATTATTTGACCCAAGAAGTGGGATGTATATCTTACTTCTTCAACAGGTTGACGGAGATGCAACACTACCTATATGGATTGGTAAACCTGAGGCTGATTCAATAGCTCTTGCCTTGGGTAGAGTTGTAACTCCACGCCCTCTCACTCATGACCTCATAAAGAATATTTTTGAAAAACTTAACGTAAAAATCACAAAAATTGTAATAACCCAAATAATTGATAACACCTATTATGCCGTTATACATGGAATTGATCAAAATGGCGAGATAGAAATAGACTCGAGGCCATCAGATGCAGTAGCTATTGCAGTGAGGGTTCATGTGCCTATCTTTGTCAATGAAGATGTCTTAGAGGCAAGAAAAGCAGACGAACTGGAAGAATGGCTAAAAAATTTAAAACCTGAAGATTTTGGTAATGTAATGTAATAACAACTCTTTTGCCGATATCAGATTAGCTAACCCCTCTTGATGATAAAAAAAACTGAGGCGATTGTTTTAAAAAACTCTTCATACGCAGAAGCCGATCTCATCGTGACATTTTTCACTAAAGAATTTGGTCTTATAAAGTTATTTGCAAAAAGTCCAAAAAAAATCAAATCTCGGTTTGGTAGCAGTTTAGAGCCTTTAACATACTCAAATATCGCTTTTTTTGGCAAAGAAAATACCCCCTTGCCTCGCCTAATTCAGTCAGACATTATAAAAAACTTTCAGTCTCTTAGAGAGGATTTTTCATACTTCTTAAAAGTCAATGAATTGCTTGAGTTATGTATTCATCTTTTACCAGAGAAGGTTCCAAATGAAGAAATCTTCAATCTTCTCCTCTTTACTCTTTTAAGACTGGAAGAAATGTGTGATCAAAACATTTGCAGTCTCTTTTATAAGATAAAGTTTCTTGACATCTTTGGTTCTCTACCAAATATAAATAACTGCGGAAAATGTGGAAATAAGATAATAGAAAATGGGAAAAACCAAAACTTTTCAGTCTTAGATGGTTCAATAATGTGCAACGATTGTGCAGCTAATATTAAAGATCAAATGGTAGAGATCGGTAGCAGTACATTAAAATTCTTTAGAAGCATTTTGCGATGGAATCATACCACAATAAAGAGGGCAAAGGTCCATAAAAATCTTATTATAGAACTTACCAATTTGATAAATTTACATATTAACCAAGTCTTTGGGGCAAAAATAATTTCTTACAAATAAAGACTTACCTTAGAAACCATTTTCTTGCCTAAGACTGCTTCTTTTAAATATAATAGTTTGATGAAAAAATTATTTCTTGAAACCCACTCTCTCCAAGAAGCTTTAGATATACTCTATAAAAGATTCAGTCTTTCCTACTCTTCCAGTATCTCAACTGAAACTATAAATGTCAAAGAATCTTTGGGTAGAATCACTGCAGAACCAGTATTTGCAAAATATTCATCCCCCTTTTATCATTCTGCTGCCATGGATGGTTATGCCGTTAGATTTAGAGACACAATTAATGCCTCTGAAAAGGAGCCAAAATATTTAAAAATTAATGAAGAAGCCATATATGTTGACACAGGCGATCCACTCCCTTATGGATTTGATGCAGTAGTGATGATAGAAGAGGTTAACCAGGTCGATGACTCCATCGAGATATATCAAGCAGTTACTCCTTATCAAAACATAAGGCTGGTTGGTGAAGACATCGTAGCAACTGAGCTAATTATCCCCCAAAACCATAAGATAAGGGCAATCGATATAGGAGCTATGCTCGCCTCTGGAATTCTTGAGATAAAGGTAAGGAAAAAACCTATAGTATCTATTATACCAACGGGCTCTGAATTGATTGAACCTGAAGAGATAAAGTTTAGATCACCTGCCCCACCAGAGATAATCGAATATAACTCTGCAATGCTCTCTGGTCTTGTTGAAGAGACAGGGGGCAAAAGCCTTATCTTCAAAATCGTAAAAGACAACCTCACAGATTTAAAAACTGCAATCTACAATGCCTTACAGGTTTCCGATATAGTTTTAGTTAATGCTGGATCTGGCAGAGGGTCAGAAGATTTCACCCTTTTAGCTTTAAAAGAACTTGGGGAGGTTTTAGTCAAGAGTGTTTCCATAAAGCCTGGTAAACCTGTGATTATAAGTTTTATTCATGACAAAATAGTTATAGGTATACCTGGTTATCCAATCTCGGCTTACCTAACTTTCGAACTCTTTGTGAAACCCCTTATTTTGCAGCTTCTTGGCCAATCAGACAGTTACGAAAGTGAATGCATTAAGGCTTCCTTCTCAAGACAAATTTATTCTCAACTGGGAGTCGATGAGTTTATTAGAGTTAAAGTCGGCATGGTAAGAGATAGAGCTATCGCAACCCCCTTAGGGAGAGGTGCAGGTCTTTTGATGTCCTTAGTTAGGGCAGATGGGTTCGTAAAAATACCCTCCTCTTCGGAAGGATATAATGCAGGTACCGAAGTGGAAGTTAAATTAATTAAGAACAAAAAAGAGTTAGAGAGAACTATAGTATGTATTGGTAGTCATGACAATGTATTAGACATGCTTGCAAATACTTTGAAAAAAAATTTTCCCAAATATTCTCTATCCTCTGCCCATGTCGGCTCTATGGGCGGGCTTATGGCTTTAAAAAAGGGTGAAGCACATATTGCTGGTACTCATTTAATTGATGAAGAATCTGGGGAATATAACATTCCTTTCATTAAAAAATTCTTCCCACAAGGAGGGATTTCCCTGATCAATCTCGTTTATCGGCAACAGGGACTTGTGGTTAAAAAGGGTAATCCCAAAAAAATAGAAAGCATCAACGACCTTCTAAGGGATGATGTGATTTTCATCAATAGACAAAAGGGTTCAGGCACACGAATTCTCTTTGATAAATTTTTAAAGGATCAAAGAATAGATCCTCAAAGTATCAAAGGATATGAAAAGGAAGAGTATACCCATATGGCTATAGCATCGGCTGTTCTTACTGGAATTGCCGATGTAGGATTAGCTATTTACTCTTCGGCAAAAGCTCTCGGACTTGACTTCATACCTGTAGCCAACGAAAGGTATGATATTGCTATACCTACCGAATTTTTAGATATGGATATGATAAAGGCAATCTTAAGCATTTTGAACTTTGACAATGAATTCAAAGAAGCAGTTCTCTGTCTCGGTGGCTATGGAGTCAGAGATATGGGGAAGATAATCTTTCAGTAAAGCCCATGAAACCTCTGGTATCATCCTTTCAAATAACACTTAGCAAACCATCTCCCTCTGATAAAACAGCTGATTACGACAGGCTGATAATGGCTATCTCTAAAAATCTGGACAAACCTCTTCCCGTCTTTATAGACCTAAAAAGTTTACAGATATTACCAATATATTTAAGAAAAAAGAATTTTTCAATTAAATTAGCCATAGCCTATACTGGAACAGATTTAAGAATTTTAGATCTCTTGGAGGTCTATAATGATTCAGACAAAGTTTATGGAGTGGCCATAGACATAGGAACCACGAATGTTGTAGGTTCTCTGTTTGAAACAGACAAAAGCTATCAGAAGCTTGCCTATTGTGAGCTTGAAAACCCTCAGATTTTATTAGGGCTTGATGTTCTAACTCGAGTCCAGCATGCCATACTCGGTAAATCCGTTGAACTAAATCAATTAATTCTAAAAGGGATTAATGAGCTAATAAAAACTTTGTGCAGAACTGCTAATATTGAACCGTCAAAAATTTATATGGCAGTTTTTGCTGGAAATACCATTATGTCACACTTTCTTTTAAATCTTAGCGTTGAAAATATTCCCATTGAGCCATATATTCCAGTGTGCAACAGATTTCAATGGATGAAAGCAAAAGACTTAGGAATTGACATACATCCGAATGGGATAGTATATGTATTTCCAAATGCTGGTAGTTATGTTGGAGGAGATATAATAGCTGGTATCCTCTCAACGGGTCTTTACAAAGAAGAATTGCCTTCTTTACTCATCGATGTAGGAACAAACGCAGAAATAGTATTTGGATGTAAAGAGTGGATACTTGTAGGTGCAGGAGCAGCTGGACCGGCTCTCGAAAGTGGAATCTCCGATATAGGAATGAGAGCAGTCGAAGGAGCCATTTATAGTATAGAGATTGACAATCACCATGGTGTTAAATTTAAAACCATCGGTTCTAAACCTCCTAAAGGTATATGTGGCTCTGGCATGATAGAGCTAATTTCAGAAATGTTTAAGGCTGGAATCATAGACAATCAAGGTAAATTTAGAAATTTTTCTGAAAAAGTCATAGACATAAACGGTAAAAAGGGATTTCTAATATATGATACTAAAGAGAAAACTTTAATAATCACAAATACCGACATTGAAAACTTCTTGCGGTCAAAAGCTGCTATGTTTACTTCTCTTTATGTAATTGTAAAATCTGTTGGTTTAACATTCAAAGATATCGACAAAGTATATATAAGTGGGGCTTTCGGGAAAGGTATAGATGCCCAAAAGGCTATACAAATAGGAATGATTCCGAATATTGAAAAAAATAAATTTATACCCCTCGAAAATTCATCTTTGAGAGGCGCTGAAATGCTTTTGATGAATAGAGATCTTTTAGAAGATATCGAAAAGATATGTAATTTAATTACCTATAAAGAGATGAATACAGAAAGTGAATTTATGAAGGAATTCCCCGGAGCTTTATTTATACCCCACACAAATCCTTCTATTTTGAACACATAAAAACTTCTATTCCTCACTCAGCCTTATTCTCGCTTTGTACTATTGCAATGTCTTCTTCTGAGATGATTTTCTTTGCCCCTATAAATCTTTTCAAATAGTAGGGTGTTTCAAGGCTATCTATGGTCACCTTTTTAGTCTTTGAAGAGGCATGAATAAAAAGATTATTGCCTAAGTAAATACCGACATGTGAGGGGAAAGAAGCATAGGTTCTGAAAAATACCAAATCTCCAACAGCTAACTCATCCTTTTTAACCTCTTCTCCTAAACGAAATTGTTCTCTTGCGCTCCGCGGAAGGTTTAAGCCAATTAAACTATATACTTTCTGAACATAGGCAGAGCAGTCTATTCCAAAGGGACTGTTTCCACCAAACCTGTAAGGTAAGTGCATCATTTTTTTTGCAAAAACAATAAGCCTCTCCCGCAGACTTAAACCAGACAATTCATCACTTTTTGCTAACTCTTTAACTTCCTCAACTTTTTGGATTAAAGGAGAAGCATAAACCTTCGATTGGTCATGTGTTAATTGATTCAATTGACTATCACTCTCACTATTAGAACTCTTCTTAGTTAATAAAAGCTTTTGCCCTATTTTCAAGGAGTTGTCTTTCAATCCGTTGATCTCTTTTAATTCTTCAGGATTTATACCATATCTAACAGAGATGTTCCATAGGTTATCACCCTTTTTGACAATGTGTATTTCAGGTTTAGGGGTCCTTATCAATAATTGTTGGCCAACCTTCAATTTAGTAGTCTTTAAACCATTTATCTCCTTTATCTTCTCTACTGTTAGAGAATATTTCTTTGCAATTTTCTCAATTGACTCACCCTTTTTAACTTTATGATATCTTACTTCAAAGGGATCGGCATGTGTTGATACAAAGGATGGAGTTGTATTTATTTGACGACCCTCGCTTGAATTTCTGGATTGAGTTATAGGTTTATTTTTATTTAAAATAAGCTTCATACCTATACTCAGTCGATCAGTAGATAGATTATTAGCCTCCATTATATCTGAAACAGGGATTTTAAATTTCTTGGAAATGCTATAAAGGGTATCACCTTTTTTAACTATGTATAAATCATTATTAGCAGTTGCAAAGGACTCTTCCGAACTAACAGAAATAGATATGATAGAAAAGAGAGCTATTAAAAAAGTAATTATAATTTCCTTCATCATCCACCTCTTCCATCCAATTTTTATTTTAAAGAGAGTCCGATGAAATAGTTTATTTTTCAGAATAGATATTAGAACTTTTTTAAATTTAAAACTTTTGTTATCCTTTCACCCCCTTTTTAGGAGGTCTAAAACATTTGCTAAAAAGTATATCAGATGAAAATCTAAAATTCAAGAAAAAAAATAATCTCAAAAACCATATAAATTTATCTATAAACAGTTATTTATGTTATAATTACTTATGGCAATTCGCAATATATTTAAATATCCCCACGAGATCTTAAGGCTTAAATCTGAACCTGTCAAAGAATATACGAACGAGATCGATAAACTTATTGACGATATGATTGAGACTATGTATAGCTGTCTCTTATACACATCT
>JAOAEO010000044.1 GCA_026416735.1 Thermodesulfovibrionales bacterium | reverse complement strand
GAATGAAGCAGGTGGAGGTATATATAAAGGGACCGGGTGCTGGAAGAGAAACTGCCATAAGGGCGCTGCAGGCTGCTGGACTTGAAATTACATTGATTAAAGATGTTACACCAGTTCCCCATAACGGTTGTAAGCCTCCAAAAAGGAGGAGAGTGTAAATGGCAAGATATTGCGGTCCCCTTTGTAAACTCTGTAGGAGAGAAGGAGATAAGCTTTTCTTGAAGGGTAACAGATGTTTTACTGATAAGTGTGCGATGGAGAGACGTAAATACCCTCCCGGTGAACACGGACAAAACAGGGGAAAACTCTCTGATTATGGTATTCAACTTAGAGAGAAACAGAAAGTAAGAAGAATTTATGGCATCATGGAGAATCAGTTTAGGATATATTTTAAGAAGGCTTCGCGTATGAAAGGAATTACTGGTGAGGTCTTGCTCCAACTGTTAGAAAGAAGACTTGATAATGTCGTTTATAGAATGGGGTTCGCCATTAATAGGAGGGAAGCTCGGCTTTTAGTAAAGCATCGCCATTTTTTAGTCAATGGGAGAATTGTCGATATCCCCTCTTATCTTTTAAAACCGGGTGATATAGTGGAAGTGGCTGAGGGAAGCAAAGATTTGCCTACTATAAATGAAAGCCTGTCTATTGCTACTCATAGAGGTGTTCCAGTTTGGTTAGATGTAGACGCAGCTAATTTTAGAGGTAAATTTGTTAGAGTTCCAACGAGGGAAGAGATTCAATTGCCTGTGCAAGAACAGTTAATAGTCGAGTTTTACTCAAAATAGAGAGTTTAAGAATCAGAATGCCAAATCTTTTAGTTTTAACTTTTTGGGTGTGAATTGGCATAGGAGGTCTTTTAAATGAGTCTTTCAGATAGAGGCTTTAAGTTTCCTTCAAAGATTACTTTCGAAGAAGATACTCTTAGTCTATATTATGGGAAACTTATTGCAGAACCTTTAGAGAGAGGTTTTGGTACCACTATTGGTAATTCACTACGCAGAGTTTTGCTGTCTTCTATTGAAGGAGCTGCAGTAACTTCGGTTAGAATTGCTGGAGTTTTACATGAGTTTTCTAGTATTGACGGAGTGAAAGAGGATGTTGTTGATATACTCCTTAATATAAAGAAGCTAAGATTTAAATTGTTAACTGAAAGCGAGAAAGTTGTCAGGATAAATGCTACTGGTTCTAAAAAGGTTACAGGTGCAGATATACAGTTGACTGCTGGAGTCGAACTTATGAATCCCGATCAACATATAGCAACCCTCGAAGAGGGTGCTTCCATCGATATGGAGATGCGGATTAGAAAAGGAAAGGGATATGTTACCGCTGAATTCAATAAGGAATTAATGAAGGAGCAGGATTTACCCATAGGAACCATAGCGGTAGACTCAGTCTTTAGTCCTATCAAAAAAGTTAATTTCCAAGTTGAAAAGACGAGGGTAGGCAAACAAACCGATTATGATAGATTGATAATGGAAGTTTGGACGGACGGAAGTATTTCGCCTGAAAAGGCAATAAGTGAAGCAGCACATATTTTAATAGAGCATTTTGACTTATTCATTTTATGTGAGGAGCCTATTGTATCACAACAGGAGAGTTCATCCCATGTGGAAGTTACCACTCCTACAACAAATGAGCATCTTAACAAAAACATAGATGAATTGGAGCTCTCCGTTAGATCCTATAATTGCTTGAAAAACGCAGGCATTAAAACGATTGCTGATTTAGTCCAGAAAACTGAATATGAGATGCTCAAAACAAAAAACTTCGGAAGAAAATCTTTAAATGAAATCAAAGAATTGTTGAGTTCTATGGGACTTTCCTTGGGTATGAGATTGACTTCTCAATGATCTCTTTAGCTGAAAGGAGGATCTTAAATGCGACATAGAGTGGCTGGAAAGAAGTTTGGTAGAACTACTAATCAAAGAAAGGCTTTATTCAGAGGGCTTGTATGCGCCCTTTTCAAACATCAAAGGATAGAAACGTCTGTTGCTAAGGCAAAGGCAGTTAAAGGTCTTGCAGAAAAGTTGATTACTTTTGGTAAGAGGGGAGACCTCCATTCAAAGAGAATGGTGATGAGTTATATCCCAAATAGAGCCGTCGTTGCTAAACTTTTTTCGGAGATTGCTCCACGCTTTACCAATAGAAATGGCGGCTATCTTAGAATTATCAAAACCCGTCAAAGGGTTAATGACCGAGCTCCTATGGCAATTTTGGAATTTGTTGACTATAATGAGATCAAGGATAAAGCCTTATCTACTTCTAAGAAGGATAAAGGTGATAATAAATGAAGATAATTCTATTAATAGTTGCTATAGTAATTGTGGTAGTTATACTACAATTTTTCGTCTTTCCTAAGATTGGGATAGGAACTTGAAAGATATCTTCTAAGGGGTCTGGAGATTCCACAAAATGTGAATAAGATCAGTCATGGAAGATGAAAATCTTTAAAGGGGATTTGGTTTTACCATATCCCTTTTTTTTTATTTGTGAAAGAGCTAAAGGGGGTTGAAGATGTTAAAATTAGGTGTGCTTGCCTCAGGCCGAGGTTCAAACTTTCAGGCTATCATCGATTCTATAGAAGCTGGCAGATTGAATGCTGAGATCAAGATACTTATCGTCGATAAAGCTAATGCCTATGCTATCGAAAGAGCAAAAAAACACTCTATCGAGTATATGTATATCGATCCATCAAAATTTTCAACAAAAGAAGATTTTTATTTGGAAATTGCAAATCAGCTAAAAAAGAGAGAGGTTGAATTAGTGTTACTTGCTGGTTTTATGAGAGTCGTTAGAAAACCTCTCTTAGACGCTTACCCAAATAGAATAATGAATATTCATCCAGCTCTTTTACCTTCTTTCCCTGGTTTACACGGGCAAAAAGATGCTGTGGATTATGGTGTTAGAATAAGTGGTTGTACAGTTCATTTTGTAGATGAGGGAGTCGATACAGGTCCAATAATTATTCAAGCTGCAGTCCCAGTATCTCCCGATGATACCGAGGAAATTCTATCTCAAAGGATCTTAGCCTTGGAGCATAAAATTTATCCAGAAGCCGTAAAGTTATACTCTGAAGGAAGGCTTAAAATAGAGGGGAGAAAAGTTAAGATTTTAGATTACAAACTCCCCGATAATTTTATAATAAATCCTCCAATCAGCTAAATTACAATGATTAGAATTATAGGTGGGGAGTCAAAGGGGAGGAAGATTTCTTTTAGGAAAGCCTCCTCTAAGAAAAATATAAGTTCGTTAAGGCCGACCTCTGCAAAGGTAAGAAAGGCGATTTTTGATATTATAGGAGTAGGGATAAAGGATAGTAAATTTCTCGATCTTTATGCTGGCACTGGAGCTATTGGCATAGAAGCTTTAAGTAGAGGAGCATCAGAGGTGGTCTTTGTAGAGGAGGACCCTATAAGGGTTAACGCTATTAAGGATGTTCTTTTATCTTTAGGTTTTAGTGATAGGTCTAAGGTTATAAGGGATAAGGTTATATCATTTGTCAGAAAATCTAAGAAGGATCATGCCTTCGACATAGTCTTTGCTGATCCTCCCTACGATTCTAAAGATCTCGAGAAATTAATCCCTTTATTGGATGATAGCGACTTGATAATGGATGGAGGGATCTTAATAATCGAGCATTCCTCTAAAAGATCTTTCTTTCTACCTGAGATCAAGGAGTTGGAATTTCGGAGGTCCTATAAGTATGGAGATACTATGTTGAGTGTATATATAAAAAGTCTACGAAGATATTAAGACTCTCTTTAACTGTAGGTTTAATATAATTTCTTTTTTTAAAGTCTTTATAAATTCGCAGATATCTCGATTATTTCTTAAAAATAGAAGGAGAGACGATTTATGGGATTTGCGATTTATCCTGGAACTTTTGATCCTATAACAAATGGACATCTCGATCTTGTTAAAAGGGGATTGAGGATATTTGATAAGATTATTATAGCTGTAGCTCCCCATCCTAAGAAACTACCACTATTGAGTATCGATGAGAGAATAAGGCTGATCAAAGAAGCTATCAAAGATTATAAAAATGTAGAGGTAGAAGCATTTAATGGGCTTTTGATAGATTATGTAAGAAAAAAGGGGGGTAATGTCGTCATAAGAGGCCTTAGAGCTGTCTCAGATTTTGAATATGAATTGCAAATGGCTTTGATGAATAGAAGACTCGATATGAGAATCGAGACAGTCTTTATGATGCCTTCAGAGGAGTTTTCTTATTTAACTTCTACAATAGTCAAAGAGATAGCCTCCTATGGTGGTTCAATAAAGGGGCTTGTCCCTGAAGCAGTAGAGATAGCTTTAAGAGAGAAGTTTTTTGGCCGTCGGGAAAAGTAAATAATAGCTGATTAGATAGATTCTTAGTTAAAGGCTTAAAAGATAATCATGGAGATAAGATTTTTAGGCGGTGTTAGAACTGTAACAGGAGCTTGTTATTATCTCTCAATTGATGGAATACAAATGCTAATTGATTGTGGGATATATCAAGGGGAGAATTCAGATATGATTAATAGAGCTCCCTTTGATTTTGATGCCTCCACTATAGATTATCTCTTTCTTACCCATGCACATATTGATCATTCGGGACTTATCCCAAAACTCTTTAAAGAAGGCTTTAAAGGTAAAATAATAACCACCTCAGCTACTGCAGATCTAACAGAGATAATGTTGTATGATTCTGCACATCTTCAGAAGAAAGATGCTGAATGGCTTACAAAAAAGGCTTTTAGGGCAGGCAAGGATTTTATTTATGAACCTCTCTATACTCCCGATGATATAAAAGCAGTTATACCTTTGTTTGAGAGGGTTTCCTACGGAGAGCAGAGATTTTTAAATAAAAGATTATTGTGTAGATTTGTAGATGCAGGGCATATTCTTGGTTCAAGCACCGTAGAGATAATTTATCAAAGAGGCACAGAGGAAAAGAGGGTAGTTTTTTCAGGCGACATTGGGAAGAAAGGTAATCCCATCATCAATGATCCCTATTATTTAGGTTTCGCTGATTATATTGTAATGGAATCGACCTATGGGAATAGATTACATAAAAATATGCAAGACACAATCAATGAGTTTGTTAAGGCTATAAAGGAGACTTTCGACAGGGGAGGTAATGTTTTGATTCCAGCTTTCGCTGTGGGCAGAACTCAGGATATTTTGTATATTATGAATAAACTTATAAGGGAAGGGCAGCTATCGGAGGTTGATGTTTATGTAGATAGCCCCCTTGCTGAAGCTGCAACGAAGGTATATATTAATCATCCTGAATGCTTTGATGAGGAGACCTTAGTGATGCTAAAGGAAGGAAAGAGAGGTGGTATCAAATTAAATTTTGCTGAAAGTGTGGAAGACTCCCAAAGAATTAACAACATCAAATCAGGTGCTGTTATTATTGCAGGTAGTGGAATGTGTGAAGGAGGCAGGATAAGACACCATTTGAAACACAATTTGTGGAGATCGGAATGTAGTATAATTTTTACAGGTTTTCAAGCTCAAGGAACCTTAGGTCGTAAGATAGTAGATGGGGCGGAAGCGGTTAAAGTTTTAGGTGAAGAGATCGCCGTCAAAGCAAAGGTATACACAATTGGTGGTTTCTCAGCCCATGCCGATCAAAAGGAGTTACTTGAGTGGTTAGGTGCTTTTTCTAACTCTCCAAAGGTTTTCATTGTTCATGGTGAAGAGAATGTCTCCTTAGAGTTTGAAAGGATAGTTAGGGAAAGATTTGGGTATCAGACCTATGTCCCCAAAAAGGGGGATGCTTTCGAACTCTGAAATGCCCTGTTCATGGAAGAAAGATATAAAGTTATAACCAGCCTTTCAAATACCGTAATTAAAGAGACCTTAAAAATCAAAAAACGTTTATATAAAAGATCTAAAACCTTGCTAATAGAAGGACCCCATCTTATTGAATCTGCAATTTTTTCCCCTTTTGCTCAAATAAGAAGGATTTTTTTAGTGGAAACCTTTATGGCAACTGTGAAGTTTAAGAAACTATTACCTTTTTTGTCAGATATTGAAAAGATTTTAGTAACTTCTGATGTACTCTATACTCTTGCTGATACTGAATCGCCTCAAGGTATTGTAGCAGTTGTTAACTATGATTCCAAAAAACTCGAAGAATTAGAGGTTAATAGCGATTTTTTGGTAGTTTTATGCGACGGTATTCAAGATCCTGGCAATCTTGGCACTATCATTAGAGCATCTGCTGCTTATGATGCTAAGGCAGTTGTAGTTTTACCAAATACTTGTGACCCCTTTAATCCTAAAACTCTTAGATCGACAGCAGGGGGTATTTTCCAAATTCCTATAGTCTTTGCAGATTATGAACAGATTCTAAGCTTTTTGCACACTTATCATATTCCACTCTTTGTTGCTACTGTGGGAGCAGAGAAGCTTATTTTTGAGATAGATTTCACTCATTCCTTAGCAGTAGCTTTTGGTAATGAAGTAAGGGGTGTAAACAGAATTTTACAGAGGGCATCATTAGACGCTTTTAAAATACCAATAAGTGAAAGAATAGAAAGTCTCAATGTAGCGATGGCTGCCTCGATCTGTCTTTACGAGATTTACAGGCAAAGATATGCTAATAAAACTTGAGGATATATTGCTTTTGATTATTTTCAATAATGGGTTATACTAAAAGTAAGAAACCTATGAATTGATTGAAAGGAGTTTATATCTATGCAGGTTATCCTTAAAGCAAATGTAAAAAATGTTGGTCAAATAGGAGAAATTGTTAATGTAAAAGATGGATTTGCAAGAAATTATCTCATTCCTAAGGGCTTAGCAATAGAAGCTAATACTAAAAATATAAGGGTTTTAGAATTTGAAAAGAGGAAGATTGAAGAGTTGGCAAAGAAGGCAAAGACAGCCGCAGAGAATCTTGTTAATAAGATTTCAAATTTAAATCTTATCATTAAGGCAAAGGCTGGGGAGGAGGAGAAGCTTTTTGGCTCTGTTACTGCAATTGATATCAGTGAAGCTTTAAAAAAAGAAGGTATCGAGATAGATAAGAGAAAGATTTTGTTGGAAGAGCCAATAAAAAGACTTGGAAGTTATACTGTTACTATTAAGATTCAACAGGATATTACTGCAAAACTCAATTTTACAGTCGTTTCAGAGTAAAAATGGCATCTATAGTTGATCTAAACATAGGAAAATTGCCTCCACAGAGCATAGAGGCAGAGCAATCTGTTCTTGGTGCTCTAATACTCGATGGAGATGCCCTATTAAAGGCGATGGAGATTTTAGATAGCGAAGAAGATTTCTATAGGGATTCCCATAAGCGAATCTATAAGGCTATGTTGGAGCTCTTCAATAAAGGTGAACCCATTGACATCATTACACTTTCGGAGTATCTAAAAAAATCGAATGAACTCGATTCAATAGGTGGTATAGCCTATTTGTCGTTTTTAGCAAATAACATATTAACCTCAGCTAATATTAGATACCATTCTAAGATTGTTAAAGAAAAAGCTATTTTACGGAGATTGCTAAGTGCTGCTACCCATATCATTTCAAAGGTTTATGACGACGATTTAGAGGCCGATGAGATGGTCGATTATGCCGAAAAGATCATCTTCGATATAGCTGAAAGGAGAGTTAAAACCTCATCTTTTTCAAATATTAAAGAGTTAATTAAGGAAACCTTCGCGACTATTGAGAAACTCTATGACAAAAAAGAAGCCCTAAGTGGTATACCCTCAGGATTTAAAGACTTAGATGCTTTAACCTCAGGATTTCAAAGAGGTGACTTGGTAATCATTGGAGGCAGGCCAGGGATGGGGAAGACAGCCTTTGCTCTTAATATAGCTCAATATGTTGCTATAAATGTTAAAGAGCCTGTAGCATTTTTTAGTTTAGAGATGTCGAAGGAACAGTTAGCTTTAAGGATGTTATGTTCCGAAAGTATGGTAAATTCCTCTAAGGTAAGGAGAAACGATATAAGTATAGATGAGTGGCAAAGATTAATTCGTGCCGCAGGTAAATTGGCAGAGGCTCCGATATTTATAGATGACTCCTCAGGCATATCAGTATTAGACATTAGGGCAAAGGCAAGAAGGTTGAAGCTCGAACAAAAAAGCTTAGGGCTTGTTATTGTTGATTATTTGCAACTCATGAAGAGTCGGGGAAATTTTGAGAGAAGAGAGCAAGAAATATCTGACATATCGAGATCCTTGAAGGCTTTAGCAAAGGAATTGAAGGTTCCCGTTGTGGCTTTAAGTCAGCTTAATAGAGGAGTAGAACAGAGACCTAATAAAAGACCCGTTTTGGCTGATTTGAGAGAATCGGGTGCCATAGAGCAGGATGCAGATCTTATTATCTTTTTATATAGAGAAGCCGTTTATAAGAAGGATGATCCTACTATAAAGAACAAGGCAGAGATATTAGTAGAAAAACAAAGAAACGGACCAATAGGAACAATCCCTATAACTTATCTTGCAGATTGTACTCGTTTCGTCGACTATATAGATGAAACCTATGCAACATTTGAGGAGGTTGAATAAAATGAAGAGGTCAGCAGCTGTGGCTGGGCAATTTTATCATAGTAATCCCTCCAGACTTAAATCGCAAGTAGAACAATATATTTATAGAGATATTCCAAAGGAGAAAGTTATTGGCATGATCTCACCCCATGCAGGTCTTATCTATTCTGGAGCTGTTGCAGGAGCTCTATATTCTTCAATTATTTTTCCTGAAACTTTCATACTTATCGGTCCTAATCATACAGGTTATGGTAAAACTGTTGCGGTTATGTCTAAAGGCTTTTGGGAGATGCCTTTAAGAGTTTTCAATATAGATGAAGAGCTTAGCAAAGCTATATTACAGAAAACACCCTATGCCGAGGATGACTCGATGGCTCATCGTTATGAACATTCTTTAGAGGTTCAGCTGCCTTTTATAGCCTATTTTTCTGAGACTACTAAGATTGTCCCTATTACGATAATGAAGGCAACTCTTAAAGAGTGCCAAGAGATAGGGAAGGCAATTGGCTTGGCTATCAAAGAATCGGGAAAAGAGATTGTTATAGTTGCAAGTACTGATATGAGTCATTATATTTCTGATAGCTTAGCAAGAAAGCTCGACAATCTTGCTCTTACTAAGATACTAAATCTCGATCCTGCAGGACTTTACAGCACTGTCAAGGAAAATTCTATCTCGATGTGTGGATACATACCTACCACTGTAATGCTATATGCTTCTCTGGAACTGGGCGCAAAGGATGCAAGATTAGTCAAGTATGCTACTTCTGCAGAGGTCAGTGGTGATTATGATCATGTTGTAGGTTATGCAGGAGTTATTATTAAGTGAAGTCCCTTTCAAATTATGGTAATAGAGTCTCTGGAGCCATTTTAGCAGGTGGTAAGAATAGAAGATTTCCATCGAGAAAAGGTTTTCTCAGAGTTGATGGCCATACCCTTATTGAAAGAAATATCGAGGTTTTAAACACAATTTGCAGCGATGTACTTATAAATACTAATGATCCTGAACTCTATTTCAGATTTAAAGTAAGGATGTGTGGAGACATCTTCCCTTTCAAAGGTCCTATGGGCGGAATCCATTCTTGTTTACTCAATGCTAAGTATGATAATCTTTTAATAGTTGCCTGTGACATGCCCTTTTTAAAGGTTGAAGTGCTATCTTTTCTGATAGAAAGGCACTTGCAATTTGAAAGAAATGATCTCCCCCTTGCTACTATCCCAATCTACAACAATAAATTTCAATCTCTCTGTGGGATTTATTCAAAAAGGCTTATTTCTCTTTTAGAAGATCATTTAATCAAGAATAAGAATTCTCTTTCTCTCTTCTTAAGAGATGTGGAGGCAAATTTTATTGGTGAGAAAGAAATTAGAGTCTTAGACCCTGAAGGATTGACATTTTTGAATGTCAATACCTTTGAAGATTTCATTTTTTTAAAGTTGAAGTTTCCAAACTTAGCCTTTACAAGCTAAGGTTGGTTTGCCATTATAATTTTGAGGTTTTTATTCATTAAAAGAATCTGAGGCAGGAGGCAGTTAGATGATAGGACCATTAGGTGCAACGGAGCTAATTATAATATTAATTATAGTTCTAGTTCTCTTTGGCGGAAGAAGACTTCCTGAGCTTGCTTCGAGTTTGGGTAAAGCGATTAAGAATTTTAAAAAATCTACGAGTGAACCTGATGAAATAGATGTAACCCCACCTAAAGGCACTTCAGAGAAAGTAGATAAAAGAGAGTTAGATGAAGATACAACTAAGAGGAAGGTATAAGACATTCTATATCTTGTTTTAGCAATGAAGAGAGGAGCAGTTGCTGAAATAGATTTATCTGCAATTTCTCAAAATATTAAGAGTATTGCCAAGTTAGTTCCAAGCTCAACTATCATACCTGTTATAAAGGCTGATGCTTATGGACATGGTAGTGTAGAGGTAGCTAAAAGACTTGTAGAGGAGAAGATTACATTTCTTTCTGTTGCTTTCTCAGAGGAAGCAAAGGAGTTGAGAGAATCTGGCATAAATCTCCCTATTATAGTTTTTTTTGATCCCGACCCTGACGATGTTATTAAGTATAATCTAATTCCAGTAATTAGCGACAAAAGATCAGCTATCGAATTGTCCAAGGC
>JAOAEO010000043.1 GCA_026416735.1 Thermodesulfovibrionales bacterium | reverse complement strand
GAATATAGATAGCCTAATATAGAAAAGGGTAGCTACGAGCCTCTTATTTATAAAGGAGAGAGAATAGGGATAGTTTTAAGAAGCCGAACTGGTAAAAAACCTATTTTTCTTTCCCCAGGACATCTAATTGATATCGACTCATCTTTAGAAATTATAATGAAATGTATTTCTAACTATAGAATACCTGATCCTTTAAGGAAAGCCGATCAACTCTCAAAAAAAATTATAAAAACTCTTTAACTAAAGAAGTTTAAAACCCATACTCCTTCCATCTACTATCGACAAGCCTTTTAATTTCCTCAGACATATAAATCTCTTCAGGCCAGTCTCGCATCATCCCTTCCTCTTTAGTTTTTCTGGTAGCGTCGATTCCCATTTTGGCTCCATATCTCGGGAAATTTGCAGCATGATCGAGATCATCAAGTGGTCCTTCTGATATTACAACGTCTCTTCTCCAGTCGACACTATTAAGGACTCTCCAAGCCGTATAAGACAAATCATGGATATTTACATCCTCATCAACTATAATTAATAATTTAGAAAACATCATCTGCCCTTTACCCCATAGACCATGAATTATTTTTTTCCCTTGTCCTGGATAACTTTTCTTTATTGAGATGATTGCTGCATTATGAAAAACACCTTCCATAGGTAAATGGATGTCCTTTATCTCAGGGAAAATTAATCTTAACAATGGTAAAAAAATTCTTTCTGTCGCTTTAGCCAAGTAGCAATCCTCCATAGGCGGTTTTCCCACTATTGTGGCTGGATAGATGAAATTCCTTCTATGGGTTATGCAGAGAACATGAAAAACTGGATAGAGAGCTATTGGCGAATAATAACCGGTGTGATCCCCAAAGGGACCTTCAAGCCTCATCTCTCCTGGCTGTAGAAAGCCTTCTATGACGACTTCACTATTAGCTGGTACTTCAATATCGGAGGTAATACATCTAACCATCTCTACAGGCTCTTTTCTTAAAAAACCAGCAAAAAGCATTTCATCTACCGACTCTGGTAAAGGTGCTGTTGCAGCATATATTACGGCAGGGTCAGAACCTATAGCTATTGCAGCAGGCATTCGTTTATTTAAAGCTCTATATTTTTCATAATGTCTTGCACCGTCTTTATGTATATGCCAATGCATACCTGTGGTCTTTTTATCATAGATGTGTATTCTGTACATACCGCAGTTAGAGTGGCCTGTCTCTGGATCCTTAGTAAAAACCATAGGCAAAGTTATAAATCGACCTTCGTCAGTAGGTTGCCCGTCACCAGGCCAACACTTTAAAGCTGGCAAGATACTTAAATCGGGATCTTCCATGATAATCTCTTGGCAAGGAGCACTCCTCACCTTTTTGGGTAAGCACTTTGTGAGTTCTAAGACAGTAGGAAGCATCTTCAATTTTTCTTTCAAGGTCCTGGGAGGGGTCTGGTTTAGTAGTGAATTTATTCTCTCTCCAATCTCATCGAGATTTTGCACCTCCAGAGCTAAACATGTTCTCTCGATAGATCCAAATAGATTCGTTACTACAGGGTATCTCGACCCTTTAACTCTCTCAAAGAAGAGGGCTTTACCCCCTCCTTTGCTTTTACACATTCTATCAGTTATTTCAGTAATCTCAAGAATTGGATCAACCTCTACCTTTATTCGGTGCAATAATTGCTTTTTCTCAAGAAGATTTATAAAATCCCTCAAATCCCTATAAGCCATAAATTCACCCTCTGTAGTTCACTTAGCCTTCTCTTCAAATAGAATCTCTTCCCTCTTTGATCTCAACCTCTTGACTAACTCTTCATAGGAATGTGCTCTGATAATTTTATTAAACTGATTCCTGTAATTACTGACTAAACTGACACCCTCTATGGAAACATCGTAAATTTTCCAATCACCCCTTGTTTTAAAGAGCTTATAGTCAATAGGAATTTCGATATTTCTCTTAGTGATAATCTTTGTCTTTACAATGCTATAATCTGATTCGATAGTTTCAGAGACATACAAGATAACCTCATCTGAATAGCCTTCAATCTTATTCATATAAGACCTTTCAAGCAAATCCTTGAAGAGGGTAACAAACTCCTTTCTTTCCTGTAAAGTTCTTTTAGCCCAGTGAACAGAGAGAGCTCTTTTTGCCATCTCTTCATAATCAAATCTTTCATCGGTTACTTTACGCAATAGAGCTCTTCGCTCTTCACTTTTATTTGGTTTTTTAAGTTCTTTATTATTTAAAATCTCAATGACTTTATCTATGGTCTGTTTTAACTGATTAGTCGGCTCGCCTCCATAAAGAGGTTGGTTGTTTACAACTAAAAAGATAGCTAATAACAAGAAAAATTTAAAAAACATAGGTTATGGTCTCCTTAGATTATTTTTTCGTCGCATCTATCCCTGCAGAATAGAGGAGTTTAGCATAAGCTAATCTCTGATTTAAAAGAGATTTTAGATAGTTAGTCTTCGTCAGTGCATATAAAGAGGCTGCATCAGCTACATCCTTAGCTTCTCCTACACCTAAATCGTAATTTGCAACTGCAGATACAAGCCATTTTTTTGCATTAGTAAAAGCCTCTTGTAGTGTATTAATGCTTTTTTGTGCCTCTTCAAAATCGAGATAAGCCTTTTTAACCTCTAATGGTATAGCTTCCTCAGCAAATCTTTTTTTCTCTTTTAATTTTGCATATTCTGACTCTACCTCTTTAACTTTGCCTTTAGTTAAGCCAAAATCTATAGACCATTTTAAGCCTAAGAAGACTGCTGCATAGGAACGATTAAAGTGATCAGAAATATATGGATTTTTGATCTTATCTCTATTAGTTGCCCCTGCAAGTGAAGCCTTAAGTCCTAAAAAAAATTGAGGATAAAAATTACTCTTCTCTGCTTCTATTAAAGATTGGTATGCCTTTATTCCACCATCTAATTGGACAATTTCAGGTCTCATTTGTAAAGCATTGCTCAAATAAAACTGGATAGAATCAGGCAATTTTTCTTCGGGAGTTAATATGTTATCTATTATGTCGAAATCTTCCCTTGTAGGAATTCCCATGCTGGTCATCAAAGCTTGTTTTAAGAAAGATAAATTTTTCTCAATTTCATAGAGATTTTTATCAGCTTCACCCAAAAAGGCTTTAAACTTATATAGATTTATCTCGTCAGCCCATGGAGAACCAATCTCTAACTGTCTTTGGGTTTTCTCTAATGATTTTGATAATTGCTCTCTAATTTCAAGAATAAGATTCCTCAATTCCTTAGCAAAGAGTAAGTTATAATAGAGTTCTGTAGTCCTGAGTACTACCTCTAACCTCTTCTTTGTAGTTTCTGCAGTTGCAACCTTTACTCCCTCTACAGCTGCTTTTCTATATCCGCTAATCTTACCATAAGTATAGAGTGGCTGTATTAAGTTTAAGTCGAGGCTACCAAAAACACCGTTAATCTTCAGAGGAACATCTGTCCTTAAAAAATCCTCTTCTTTAGCCTCAGGAGATAAGCTCGTTATACCCACGATCTCAATCTGGGGATAATTAGCTGAATCAGCCTGGAGCATCTTCGCCTTATATTTATCCACCTCAAAAAATGCTTCAGATATCTCAGGGCTGAATCGGAGAGCGTAGTCGATACATTGATGGAGGGTGAAGGAGTAACTACTTTGTGGTTCTGGCTGTTTAGCATTACCGGCTAAAGGGACATATATAAAAGCTAAAAATAATATGACTATAACCACTATCATTATGCACCTCCTAAATCTTGCCGAAGATATATTTAGTCAATAGCTCTTCCAGATCAATCGCAGACTCAGTTTCTCTCAATTTCCCGCCATGGGCAATAAAGACTTCCGACCCACCAGGGGTAATCTGTATATACTTTTCACCAATAATACCCTTTGTCCTGATAGAGGCTATTGCATCTTCCTGAATCTTTACATCATTGCGAATAGATAAATATACCACAGCCTGATAGTTTTCAAGTCTTATACTTTTAACCCTTCCAACCTCTACACCAGCAATCTCCACACTTGCTCCAGGCTTGATGCCGCCAGCTTTTTCAAACTCGGCTCTTATAACATAATAGCCTGTACCAAAGACCTCAAGCCTCCCTAAATTAATAGAGAGATAACCAAGACATATAAAACCTGCTATGACAAAAACACCAACAGCTAATTCAAGATTATACTTTCTCATAAACTCCTCTATTTCTATAAATTGTTAAAAGGGTTAGCATTCAAAGATCTTTAATGAGAGAATTACGAGCGCCCGTTAAAAATTGCCTTGCCACTGGATTCTTAGAGTTTTGAATCTCCTGAGGTGTTCCGATTTCCGCAATTATGCCTTTATATAAAAAGGCAACTCGGTCCACCACTTCGAAAATTTCTGGTATGTCATGGCTAATTATGACCCCTGTAAAGCCATACTTCCTGTGAGTTTCAACTATTAAATCATGTATAGAATGCAATAGAATAGGATCTAAACCGGTTGTCGGTTCGTCAAAAAGGACTATCTTTGGTTCTGTTACGAGGGCTCTGGCAAGGGCTACTCTCTTTCTCATTCCACCGCTGATCTCTGCGGGATACTTGTTCTCTATTCCTGATAATCCAACATCCTCAAGTAACTCTTCTACCCTGTCTCTAACTTTCAACTCGTGAAGCATTAATTTCTCTCTTAAAGGAAAGGCGATATTATCGTAAACTGTTAAAGAATCAAAGAGAGCACCACCTTGGAAAACTA
Source organism: Thermodesulfovibrionales bacterium (assembly GCA_026416735.1). Classification (GTDB taxonomy): domain Bacteria; phylum Nitrospirota; class Thermodesulfovibrionia; order Thermodesulfovibrionales; family Dissulfurispiraceae; genus DYHD01. Next base: position 6,250 of record JAOAEO010000043.1, on the reverse strand, counting down.
CTCCAAATTTTTGCCTAACTAAATCGAGTTCTTTTCTGCGAACTTTCGTAATGTCAATGCCTTCTATGATTATACTACCTCTATCTGGTTTTAATAATCCTATAAGATGTTTTAAAAAGACGCTCTTTCCCCCACCGCTCTGTCCAATTATAGCTATAAGCTCTTTATCCTCTATTTTAAGATTTACACCCCTTAAAACCTCTTGTCCATCAAAGGATTTATGAAGGTCTATTATTTCGATCATTTTTTCTTAGTTTTTTAAAGATATAAAGAACCGATAAAGTAATCCCAAATTAAGATTAAAATGGAAGACAAAACTACAGACTCTGTCGTTGCTTTGCTAACACCTTCAGCTCCATAGCTGGTATAATAGCCTTTATAGCAGCTTATCCAAGACACAATAAGACCAAAACTGATAGATTTATAAAGACCTATTTCTATATCTACAATATCAATATATTGTTTCATTTGAGAGAAATAGGTTCCTGAACTTAGACCAAGAAGCTTGACCCCTATGAGGTATCCGCCAAAAATACCTATGACATCAAATATAGCAGTTAAGAGAGGAAAAACAATAATTGCTGCTACCATGTTTGGTACTACAAGATATTTCATTGGATTTAGTGCCATGGATATTAAAGCATCAATCTGTTCAGTTATCCTCATTATTCCTATTTCAGCTGTAATTGCAGAACCAGCCCTACCAGTAACTGTGAGAGCTGAAAGAACAGGACCTAACTCTCTAATTAGACTAAGAGCCACTGCTGGGCCAAGCATAGCCTCTGAACCAAACTTCCTCAATGTATAAAAAATTTGGAGAGCCAACACCATCCCAGTAAAGGAACCAATCAAAATAATAACAACTACTGACTTGTTGCCTATAAAATATATTTGCTTCAATAGAAGCCTATATTTAAAGGGGGGTGAAAAAATAAAATATATAGAATTCATAAGAAAAATGAACATATGTCCAATCGTTCTGATGATTTGAATAACTCGAGCCCCAATATTTATAATGTACTTTTTCATAATTTAATGGGTCGATTTTAAAAAAACCTTATATACCCTATTATACTACTTTAAGAGCTTCGATAATTCAAAATACCTTGCGATAATAAAGAAAATCCTTAATAGAGTCTGAAGCAAAGATAATAAATAAATATGTCTAAATAGGAAGGTATAAAATGAAAGTTATATGCGCTCTAAAGCCTGTTTAAGATCGGCTATTAGGTCATTAGTATCTTCTAACCCAAGAGCAATTCTTACTAGGTTATCTGTCATTCCAATTGATTGCCGATACTCGTAAGAATAATCGTAAAATGACATGGTAGCCATCTGTGTGATAAGGCTTTCTGTTCCACCCAAACTTGGCGTTATTGTGAAAAGCTTGAGAGAGTCTATAAACTTACAAGTCTCTACATTTCCGCCTTTAATAAGAAAAGTAATAACACTACCAAATCCTTTCATCAATTTTTTTGCAATTTCATGATCAGGATGAGAGGTAAGACCAGGATACCAAACTCTCTCTATCTTAGGATGGGATTCGAGAAATTGAGCTATTTGAAAGCCAGCACTATTATGATGTTCCATACGAAGAGCAAAAGTTTTTAACCCTCGCTCTAAAAGGAAGCAAGTAAAGGGATCGGCAATTGCGCCTATCATGCGTTGGAGTCGATAAAGTTCGTTTAAAAGTTCTGATTTACCCAAAGCTACACCAGCCAACAAATCGTTATGGCCTCCTAAGTATTTAGTGGCTGAGTGTACCACTATATCTACACCCAATTCCAAAGGCTTTATGTTATAAGGTGTCGCCATTGTTGCATCAATAATGGTCAAGAGATTGTTTTCTTTTGCAACTTTTATAACACCAGGCAAATCTAAAATTCTCAAGTAGGGATTTGTTGGCAACTCAGTAAAAATTATTTTAGTATTCTCTCTTATTTCTTGTGAGATAGCTTCCTTCGAAGGTTCAACTATTGAGTATTCCAACCCGAATTTATTCAAAAAATTTGTTGCAAAATCTCTAGTCTGCCGATAACAATCATTAGTGAAAATTATATGCCCACCCTTAGAGATATAAGCTAATAAAGTTAAAACTACTGCACTCATTCCAGTGGAAAATAGTATAGCCCTTTCTGCATTTTCAATGGCAGCAAGTTTTCGCTCACATTCTTCCTGGGTTGGATTGCCATAACGTCCATACTCATGCTCCCTCAAAATCTTTCCTTCACCTTTTGCCTTCATGAAATCTAAGACTTCGGAAGTTGTATTAAAATAATAATTAGATGTCTGCACTATAGGGGTGGTTACAGAATGGTAAGCCTTATTTCTACGACTGCCACCATGGATTGCTAAGGTTGCAAATCTCAATTTATCAGGATTTGGAGATTTTGTGGGCATTAATTCTCCTCCTTTCTAAGGCCTTTTACCTAACTAAAAATCTCTTTCGAGGAGCAGTTAAAATTTTAAAAAATACTTTTCGATTTTCCAAAACGACTAATTAACGAGGTTAACATATTATTATCTGTATTATCAAATCTATTATAATCTATAGTTAAAAAATAAGCGCTTTTCAGAATTTTTTGACTTACTCCACCATCATGTTTTAAAGTAGTATGATAAACCTCAAGAATATTCTTTATATTTTTTCTTTTCTAAAAATTTATGTAAGCAAATAAAAATGTAAAGGGAACAGTAGTGAAGAAGAATCTCCTTTTTTTATTATTATTTTTAATTATCGCTCTCTTTCTCTTTTTAAATACGATTTCCTATTCCTCTGAGATAGAAAAAAAATCAGATACAAACTCTCTTGAGGTCTTATTAAAAGAGATCCTATCATTTTTCGAGCCCGTAGATGGTAAAATCGCCTCTCTACAAGATTCAAAAGTTAAGATATACTATGACCCTACAAAAAAGTTCCTTCCAGGCATGAGATTACGAGCCTTTAAAGAGGGAGCTGATTTTATTCATCCCGTCACAAAAGAGCGATTAGGTAAAATTGAAGTTCCTATAGGTTATATTGAAATAGAGTCCTCAACTTCTGGTTTAGCTATAGGTAGAGTCATCTCTGGAAAAACGGAAGATTTTATTGGGTCTAAAGTAAAAATACCGGCAATAAAAACCAAAATTCTATTCCACCAAAGCAACATCGATTGGTTTTTAGGAGATTCATATTATCAATTACTAAAAGAAAGCAACAGATTTGAACTTGTCGACTCTACTGTCGAAACCCACGATATACAAAAAACCCTATCTGAAGCAAAATCAAAGAAAGCTTTTGCTCTTCTACTTCTTACAGCAGAGAAAATAGGAAGAGATGTAAAAGTAACTCAGAGTCTTTACTGGGTGGAGGATGGAAAACAATTTTCAGAAAAAACGGTTACATTAAAGGCTGATTTCATTAGTGAATTGAAATTAAAGTCAGGCTTACCAGGTTTAAGCACAGCAGAACTGCTTTTCTCATACGACTTACCCTTTTCTGCGGATCGCATTTTAGCAGGTGATTTTGACGGAGATCAATCCATCGATATAGCACTTGTCTCAAATAATATAATAAGATTTTATACTTCTAAAGTAGATTTAAATTTTTTATGGGAATTGAGATTGCCGCACAAAGGAGAAATAGTTTGGATAGATAAAGTTCAAAGGGGTGACAATAGTAAAGATTTGATATTAATAACAGCAAAGACTGAGGATGATATAGTCTCTTATGTTTATGAATTACAAAGGGAGGGCTTTGTTAAATTATGGAGTGCAAATAGCTTATTTATCAGGGGATTTAACAACAGAATATTAGCACAAAGATTCTCACCATTTACAGGTTATGAAGGTAAAATCTTTTTTATTTCACTCCATGATAGGTCTTTCAAAGAAGGTTCTTTTTTTGAACTTCCTTCGGGAGTTAATATATATGACTTTCAAGAAATCCTTTCCCCCCATAAAGAGAGAGCTTATTTAGTGTGGGATGAAGAGGGTTATCTTAAACTCTTAGACATCAGTGGTACACTAAAATGGCGTAGCAAAGAAGCTTTCAGCGATTCACCTTTTACCTTTACAAGGGAAACCTTATCGGGTTTATTCCATAAAGGGAGTTGGTCAATTAAAGATAGATTGATTTATAAAGATGGAGAGGTTTATTTATCTAAAAAAGAACCTCTATTAAATACAGTGAGAGGTCTCGGATATAAGGAATCCTCAATTATAACTATTTGGTGGAACGGTCTAACAGTAGAAGAAAAAAAATACATTGAAAGTATAAGCGGCGAAATTATAGATTACACTATTACAGAAGATAGGTTGATGATTTTATCAAAACCACTTTTTGGCTTAAAGATAAAAAACATACTTAAAGGCGAGAGCCCCTTTGGAGTAGTGCTTAATATATATACTATGAGAGGTAAATAGCTGTTATGCAAAAAAGAATGTTACCGCGTCATATTGCAATAATAATGGATGGAAATGGTCGTTGGGCAGAGATCAGAGGCTTGCCAAGATTAGAAGGTCATAGAAGGGGAGTAATAAGAGTAAGAGAAATTGTAGAGACTGCCTATAGAATTGGTATAGAGTTTTTAACTCTCTATACCTTTTCTATTGAAAACTGGCAAAGACCTTATGAAGAGATTGCAGTTATTATGAGATTACTTGAAGAAACCTTGGAGGAAGAAAGAGATACTTTCATTAAGAGGGAGATTAGGTTTAAGGTAATAGGAAATAGAGAAAAACTACCTGATAAGTTAAAGGAGTTAATAGAGCAAATAGAACATAACACTAAAAATTATAAGAAACTGACATTACAATGTGCTTTAAGCTATAGTAGTAGAGATGAATTAGTTCGTGCAATTAGAAAAGCTATAATCTTTAATCTTAAACCTAATGAGATCAGCGAAGAGATGATCAGTTATCTTTTAGATACTGCTGATATACCAGACCCAGATTTAATAATAAGAACAAGCGGAGAACAGAGACTAAGTAATTTCTTACTTTGGCAGTCTGCATATGCTGAATTATATTTTACATCAACATTGTGGCCCGATTTTACTAAAGAAGAATTTCTTGAATCGATTTATGAATATCAGACGAGAGAAAGGCGTTTCGGAAATATTCCAGATAGAACTCTTAAATGCATCTTCAGCGTATAATTACAGCTCTTATTGCAATCCCTATACTCTATATTTATGTTACAAAGCTTCCAGCTCAATATTTTCTAATTTTACTCTCCGTTGTGAGTGTTTTAGCTCAAATTGAGTTTTATCGAATGTATCGCACTAAACCCATCTTTTCCATTTTAGGTCTCATATGTGGTTTGGCCATATTACTACATCCTCTGCTTATACCTCAGGTGAATAATTTACCCAATTCTCCTTTCCCGTCATCTCTATATCTCTATATCTGTATAATTTTTATTATGTCAATATCTACTTTAAGACTTTTTGTATTAAAAAACCCTACCGATGCTTTAAGAGATATTTCAGCCCCAGTCATTGGGGTCTTGTACATTCCCACTTTATTACTTCTCCAATGGTTTCTAAGACTTGAAGGGCTCCATTGGATACTTTTTTTATACGCCTCCGTTTGGATTTCCGATACATTTGCCTATTATATAGGCAAGAATTTTGGTAAGAAGAAATTGTATATTACCGTCAGTCCTAATAAAACTGTGGAAGGTGCTATTGCCTCAGTTTTAGGAGGCGGGCTATCGGGGATACTAATGAACATATTTTTTTTCAAAGATGTTAACATATATACCCTTTTCTTATTTGGGTTGATAATTGGTGGAGTCTCCATAATAGGCGATCTTGTCGAATCGATGTTTAAACGAGATAGTAATATTAAGGACTCAGGATCTTTGATTCCGGGACACGGTGGTTTTCTTGATAGGATAGATAGCGCTCTATTTGCAGGGGGGATCTTATATATTTTAGTAATCCTTCACTAAGATGAAAAATATAGCAATTCTTGGATCATCAGGCTCTATAGGTAAATCCTCCCTCGAGGTTATTTCTATGTTCCCCCAGAAGTTTCAAGTAGTAGGATTGGCTGTCGATAAAAATGTTAAAGTTCTTTATGAGCAGATCAAGAGATTTCAGCCAGAGATTGTAGCTATAACTGATAAAAGGGCCTATCAAAAACTAAAGGCTTTGATGGGAGGGAATAAAAAGCCTCTTGTTTTGCAGGGGTTAGAGGGAATCTGTACTGTAGCTCAGTATCAAAAGGCAGACATAGTGATTTCTGCCATAAGCGGTTCAGCGGG
>JAOAEO010000042.1 GCA_026416735.1 Thermodesulfovibrionales bacterium | reverse complement strand
AATAATGAGCAAAGGATTGAAAATGTTGAATAGGGTGAGTTAAGTCACCTGACTAAAAAAGAGATAAAACCTTAAAAGGGTTTACACATAATTTACTATACTGCTAATTCTAAAATTAATATGGTCAAAATAGGTGAAGAATTAGAATTAAGAGTCTATAAATTTGCAGAATTGGGTAAGACCATATGCCTTTATGATAGCTTTATAATTTTTGTTGAAGGAGCTATCCCTGGTGAACTGATCAAAGTGAAGATTTGGAAGGTGAAAAAAAATTATGCTGAAGGGAGATTAATCTCTATCTTAGAGCACAGTCCCTTGAGGATCGAACCTCGGTGCTCTCACTTTGGAATCTGTGGCGGCTGTAAATGGCAACATCTTAGTTATGAAAAGCAGCTACAAATTAAACATCAGACTGTAATTGAGGCAGCTTACCATATTGGAGGATTCAAAGATATAGAGATACCAGCTACCATTCCTTCGTCAAAGATATATGAATATAGAAGCAAAATGGAATTCTCATTTAGCAATCGGAGGTGGTCCTTAGATGAGGCAAATCCTGCTGGTAAGTCCTATGAGGTTACATTAGCTTTGGGGCTTCATGCTCCATCTCAATACAGCAGCGTAATTGACATTAAAAATTGCTATCTCCAAAGGAGTCCTTCTTCTGAAATTTTAAATTTCTTTAGAGAAATATGTCTCCAAAATAATTGGGAACCCTGGGATTCAAAAAGCAAAAAGGGATATCTGAAACACCTTGTAATAAAGATTGGAGAAAATACTAATAATATAATGGTCAATCTTGTTACTTCATACTTGAACCCAAATAGGTTAAAGATTTTTAATGAACTAATAAGAAATCGATTCCCTGAGATCACTACAATGGTTAATTCCATTTCGCCAGAAAATTCACAAAATCTTTCAAGTGCTAAATTAGAGATCTTATATGGTGAAGGTAAGATATACGAAAAAATGGGGGATTATATTTTTGAGATTAAACCCAACGCATTCTTTCAGCCCAACACTCTACAAGCAGAATCTCTGTATAGACTTGCTGTGAAATATTCAGAGCCTAAAGAGACAGATATCGTTTATGATTTATACTGTGGTGTAGGAACAGTCTCGATTTTCTTCTCACCTTATGTTAAAAGGGTGATCGGTATTGATTTAGATGCAGAGGCAATTGAGAGTGCCCTGAATAATTGTAAAGCCAATAATATCTATAACTGTGAATTTTTTCAAGGAGATGTGATGAAGCTTTTAACGAAGGAGTTTATAAAGCAACATGGGAAGCCTGACATAATAATTGTAGATCCTCCTCGCCCAGGTCTACATAAAAGATTAGTTGAATTCATTAAAGAATTGGAGTCGCCAATAATAATATATATAAGTTGTAATCCCATGACTCAAATGCGCGACTTAGCTATGTTTAAAGAGAGCTATCGTATTGAAGTGGCTCAACCTGTGGATATGTTCCCCCAAACTTATCATGTCGAATCGATAGCTAAGTTGACCCGAATTCGATAAAAATCGAGGTTTAGAGTTTTTACTTAATTCTTCTTTGAAGCCTTTCTACCAAAAGGACAGACTTTTATACATACTCCACAAATAGTAGCTTTAATCTCTGGATCATTTTTAAAGGTTTTGAGCCTACTATAGCACCTGTCTAAGTGAACTGCCTCTTCCCTGGTTTTATAATGGCTTTCGGTGCCTACATTCTTTATTGCAGAGGCTGGGCAAGAATCTGTGCATTTCTTGCATTTGCCACATCTGTTTTTTAAAGGTTGATCTGCGACCAAAGGCATATCTGTCAACACTGTGGCTAACCTGATGCGGGGCCCAAATTGAGGGCTTATTATGAGAAGATTCTTTCCTTGCCATCCAATACCAGCCATTCTGGCGATAGCTTTGTGAGAGATACTCCCTAAAAGCCTTTCCTCATCTAAAATTTTTGATGCTGGTATAGCTAAAGCATTAAATTTTCTATTAGAAATCCAATCTACTAACTTAGAGGTAATCTTGTCTAAAGAAACATTAACTGCTCTATAATGCTCTGCATATTCTGGAGTTGGTCTGCCAAAAATTGAGTCGATAATGTCGTCATTTAAACGAATAGCTACAGAGATTGCGTATGAAAATGGATCCAATAGATTTTCGGGTAAAGTTATGAAGCTTCTAAAAGGTTTTAAATCTGCAACACCTACCAAATCAGCGCCTATGGATTTACAGAAAAGTTTAATCTCAGTTGTTATATGTACGTTCATAATCGATAACGAGGCTACCTATTAATTGATTTATATCTGTTATTCCTTCCTCGACCATATATTTTTCTATACCTTCTAATATCTCGATAGTTGCAAAAGGATTAAGGAAATTAGCGGTCCCTACCGCTATAGCCTTTGAGCCCACAATTAGAAATTCCAAAGCATCTTTATAAGTGACTATGCCTCCCATCCCAATTACCGGTATATTTACTGCCTTGCAAACCTCCCATACCATTCTAACTGCAATCGGCTTTATTGCTGGACCTGAAAGACCTCCTACAATATTAGCTAATAAAGGTCTTCGCGTCTTTACATCTACCGCCATAGCTAAAAAGGTGTTGACCAAGGAGACCGCATCTGCTCCTCCATCTTGAGCAATCTTTGCCATAGATGCTATATCACCTACATTAGGTGATAGTTTCACGATTAGAGGTAGATTTGTAGCGCTTCTGACTCTTGAAACGACTTCTTTTAAGATTTTAGGATCAGTTCCAAAGATCCTCCAACCAGCCTCTTTATTAGGACATGATACATTCATTTCGAGGGCCGCTATACCTTTATGAGTCGAGAGGATTTCAGCCGTTTTTATAAATTCATCGACAGTATCTCCAAAAAAGTTAACTATTATTGGGGTTTTAAATTTCAGTAGAAGAGGTAACTTCTCATTTAAGAAATGATCTATACCAATATTTTGTAATCCTATTGAGTTGATCAATCCGGCAGGGGTTTCTACTATGCGGGGAGGGGGATTCCCTTTCTTGGGTTTCATCGAAAGCCCCTTTACTACAATAGCACCTAATCTACTAACATCAAAAAATTCTGAATATTCTTCTCCGTATCCAAAGGTGCCCGAAGCCGTCATAACTGGATTTTTTAGCTTTAGGGTAGCGATCTGAATAGAGAGGTTTGGCTTTATAACATCTAAAAAACCTGATCCCATATAATCTCCTTTAAGTTGAAAATTGGTCCGTCCTTGCAAACAGTCTTATAATGAAATCCCTCACTATCAGCCTCGTTTATGACTTTGACTACACAGCCTAAACAAGCTCCGACACCACAAGCCATATACTCTTCAACGGATGCATAACAGGACAAGTTATGTTCTCTAATCAACTTAGAGAACGCCTTGAGCATAGGAGGAGAACCACAACAATAAATTGTTAAATCTTTACAAGAAGAGTTGGATACTAAAAAATCATTGAAAATTTCAGTTATCAATCCTCTGGTTCCTTTAGAACCATCATCTGTTGAGATATATATCTCCTTAACTAATTTAGATGCCTCTTCTAACATTAGAAGTTCATTCTCATTTTTAGCTCCATAAAAAAGTATTGCCTTATTCCTATGCTGCTTTAATAATAACATTAATGGTACTATTCCTATACCACCAGCGATCACTATGAACTCCCCTTGAGGGGCTGGCCAACCATTGCCTAAGGGACCTAAAAGAGTTATTACATCTCCTTTATTGATTCGACTTAAATAGATTGTTCCTTTTCCTTTTTTTTTAAAAAGAAAGTATAGGAGCTCATCGTCATAATCTAAGATACTAAAAGGTCTTTTAAGTAGTGGATCGAGATTGTCACCAGCCTGAAGCATATAAAATTGCCCCGCCTTTGGCTGACGAATTTCTAAAAGGGGTTTTAAGACTATAATATGGAAGTTGCTATTGAGAGAAATATTTTCGACCGTTTTTGCCGGAAAGTATTTAGACAAAGCTTATCTCAACAATTTCGTATTCTATTGTCCTGGCTGGAGCTTTAACAACTGCAATGTCTCCGACTTTTTTCCCCAAAAGGGCTTTGCCGACAGGTGAGTTAACAGAAATTTTTTTTTGCTTAACATCGGCTTCCTCAGGCCCTACCAAAATGAATTCATATTCTTCATCTGCTTCAATATCGACAACCTTGACTTTAGCACCAAAAGCTACTGTAGATTGATTTATCTTCTTGGGGTCTATTACTTCAGCAAGAGCAATCTTCATTTGGAGTTCCTTGATTCTTGCTTCAATAAAACCTTGTTTCTCTTTTGCTGCATGATATTCGGCGTTTTCTGAAAGATCCCCATGAGCCCTTGCTTCTGCAATAGCTTGAATAATAGCTGGTCTTTCAATTTTAATTAGACGGTCTAACTCCTCCTTGAGTCTTTGAAACCCTTCAGCAGTTATTGGAATACGATTCATGTTACTCATTGATATAAAAAAAGCTTTAACTGATAGATATTTGAAAATAACATTTTTACTTTCAATTTTTCAAAGTTAATCTTCTTTGACCTCCGTGGGTGAGATGATCACTTAATGTTGCCTACAGCCAGTTGAAAGAAAACATGTTTGTTCTTTTTTCCTTTTCAATAGTCGTGGCCGGTCCATGTCCAGTAAGAACTTTGGTATTATCAGGCAAAGTCATTAACCTTCTAAAAGATTCTCTCAGTTTAGAAATGTCTCCACCGTAAAAATCAGTTCTTCCAACAGAACCAGCAAATAGGGTATCACCAGTTATTACTAAACCCTCTGTATAAAGACAGATTCCTCCAGGGCTATGTCCTGGTGTGTGTAAGACCTCAAAAGTAATGGAACCCAGCTGGATAACATCTCCTTCTTTGACAAAAATATCTGGATCAGGTAGAGGGTCAATATCGAATCCCCAAAAAGAAGCCATATCCTTTGCAGCGTTGTAAATCTCTATTTCATCTTGGTGGAGAATTATTTTTGCGTCGGTTTCCTGTTTAATATCACCAACGCTTCCAACATGATCAAAATGTCCATGGGTACAAACTATATATGCTACCTTTAGATTGTTACCCCTAATAGCGTCTATAATTCTATCAGGCTCATCTCCAGGATCTACTACCATACACTCCTTTGTGACCTCATCAGCAACAATGAAACAATTACCCTCTAATGGTCCTACAGGTAAGCACTTTATCCACATTTCAACCTCTCTGTATAAAATACTCTCTAACAAGCTTTTGTGATGTAAGGTTATCTCTCAATTCTTTACAGTATAGTAAAAATTAAAACTTAAATAATACTTTAAAGTCAACTGCTCGAATTGCCTTATCAAAAATCTAAATCAAATAGAACAGCCTTAATTGGATAAAAGCTTCTGATGCTGTTCAGTAATAGAAAGGCTTTTAACCATATAGGTTTTTAAGGAGGAGTTTTGTTAGGCTTGAATAACGAATTTTTATCTCAGCCATATCTATTAACACTATGCTTGCCCCTTTAACACTGAAAATTTCAAGTCTATCCTAAAATACAAAGCATTATCCTATTTTTAAATATCTTAAACTTTGCCTCTTAGCAGGCAAAGACTCTTTCTTAGCTTTAAGACCTGAAATAGCTTTGTTTACATAGGCAGGAAGACCCATAAACATAAAATCTATTCCTTTAAATCTCCTCTCACACAGCTTATATACATTCTTTTAATACACCAAAGACTTTCATAGTAATCATAGCCAAGTTAGAATACTGAACCTTAACAAATTTTTTTAGTCTTTGCCATTACATACATAACTTTTGAGGTGGTGTCCAAACTTTTTAAATCTCAGTTAATCTCCCATCAATCATTCTTAAAACCCTGTGACATTTTGAAGAAAGATTTGTATTATGAGTAACTATTATAAAGGTTATCCCCGTTTCATGGTTTAAATCCATAATCAGTTTAAAAAGTTCTTCTCCTGTAATAGCATCTAAATTGCCAGTTGGCTCATCGGCAAGAACTATTTTTGGATTCATTATCAATGCTCTTGCTACTGCAACTCTTTGCTGTTCACCACCCGATAGTTCTCCGGGCTTGTGGTCTTTTCTAGAATAAATACCCAGTTTATCCAAAAGCTTTTCAGCCCTCTGTTTACAGATTTCTACTGTCACATTCCTTTGCTTTTGCAAAGAAATTAACGCAGGCATCAAAACATTTTCTATGGCAGTAAATTCTGGCATCAAATAATGAAACTGAAAGATAAAGCCAATCTCTCGATTTCTAAATAAAGCCAACTGAAAATCGCTCAAAAGGAAGGGATTACACCATTCTGTATCGCCTAATCTATATTCAATAGATCCGTTTGTTGGTCTATCAAGTGTTCCAACGATATGCAAAAAGGTGCTCTTACCGGACCCAGAAACTCCCACAATGCTTACAATTTCTCCTTCATAAAATACAGCATCTACACCCTTTAGGACTTTAAGTTCGCCAGCAGGAGTGTAAAAGGATTTATGAAGTCCTTTTACCCATAAGAGTTCTTTCACTTGCCCTTTACTGGCTCCTTTTCAGGAGATGGTGTAGCTAAACCTTCGATACTCTTTTTTAATTCAAGAGCTTTCTTTCTAATACTATTAGCTTCATTTGCTAATTTTTCACCAACGATGGAAGCTATACCACCAATTTGTTTACCAACTAAACGAAATTTATCACCTTCACCACCGATAGCCATGGCGATGAAGATGATGAATAAAATAAAACCTATTAGAATTAGATTTCTTATAATTTTCATTACTCATACCTCAATAACTCTACTGGTTGGAGTTTTGCCGCCTGATAAGATGGATAAATTGTAGATATAAAACTTATCAAAACAGCAGAAAGGGAGACCAAAAGGAAATCCGTTAATTTCATCTTAACTGGCAACTTACTAAGATAATATACATCTGCGGGAAGTTTAACTATCTCATAAGAGTCTATTAGCTTCCCTAATGTATAACCTCCAATTAAGCCTATGGCAGTTCCTATTATACCAATTATTAAACCCTGAATCATAAATATTAACATTATATCACGATTTGTTGCACCTATAGATTTCAATATGGCTATTTCCTTTTGTTTATCCATCACATTCATCATAAGAGTACTTACTATATTAAAAGATGCTACGAGTATAATTAAAGTGAGTATAATAAACATTGCAAATTTTTCAAGCTTTAATGCTGAGAAGAGGTTTCTATTCATCTGTATCCAATCTTTGGCATAAAAAGGGAAAGTAAGTTTTTTAACGATCGACTCTTTTACTTCAGTAGCTTTATATATGTCATCTATCTTAATAGCTATGCCAGTGACACTCTTGCCATAACCAAAAAACTCTTGAGCCGCTCTTAAATCAGTGACAACGAGGTTTGCATCATATTCAAACATCCCTACTTCAAAAATCCCAGCTACTCGAAAGGATCTCGTTTTAGGCAACACCCCCAATGGGCCAATCTCAGCCATTGGAGATATAACGTTAACTACATCCCCAACAAGAGCACCTAAGGTGAAAGCTAACTCTCTACCTAAAATTATCCAAGGAAGTGTATCTTTTTGCTGAAGATCATCAACATTCGTATTCTTAAGATATCGTAAGATATCAGTTGTTTTTGATTCTAAAGATATATCAATTCCCCTTAAAAAGACTCCATGAGCTTTTTTACCATGGGATACCATCACTTGTCCCATTACAAAAGGGGACAGAGCCACCACATGAGGCTCATCTTTTATCCTCTGAGAAATAGCAAAGGGGTCCTCTATCGTTCCTTTATAGTTGAGGACTATGACATGGCTATTGACCCCTAAGATTTTCTTTTGGAGGTCTTCATGGAAGCCGCTCATAACAGATAAAACAACCAGTAAAGCCATAACACCAACTGTGACGCCACATATGGATATAACTACACTAAATGATAGACTTTTGCGTCTTTTCTTAGATTTCAAATACCTTAACGCAATGAATAACTGATAAGGAATGGTCATTCTAAGGTTGTTCAGGTTTTAACTGTGGGAATAGAATAACGTCTCTAATAGAGGGAGAGTTTGTGAATAGCATCACTAATCTATCTATTCCTATGCCCTCTCCAGCAGCTGGAGGCATTCCATATTCAAGAGCTCTAATAAAGTCATCATCCATCCAATGTGCCTCTTCGTCCCCTAAGCTCTTTGCCTCGAGTTGTTTTAAAAATCTCTCTTTTTGGTCAATGGGATCATTCAATTCAGAAAAAGCATTGGCGATCTCTCTGGAGGCAATAAAGAGCTCAAATCTTTCAACAAATTTCGGATCATCCCTCTTCTTCTTAGCCAAAGGAGATAGCTCCACTGGATAGTCTATTACAAAGGTTGGTTGGATTAAATCTGGTTCAACAAGTTCTTTAAAGATCTCATCTAAAATCTTAGGTATTGAGTTGGCATTTTCAAGTGTTACGCCTCGATCTTTCGCCCATTTTAAGAGAGCCTTCTGATCTGAGACGATAGATTCAGGCAGCCCCCTTTCATACAGAGCATCCATCATGTAAATTCGTTTCCATGGAGGAGTTAAATCGATTACATGCTCACCGTAAGGTATTTTTAGAGTGCCCAAAACTCTATTGGCAACATAAGTAAAGAGTTCCTCTGTGAAAGTCATTAAAAAAATATAATCTCTGTAAGCTATATAAAATTCGAGCATGGTAAACTCTGGATTGTGGCGAGTGGATATGCCCTCATTACGAAAGTTCTTATTAAGCTCAAAGACCCTCTCATAACCCCCCACTAAAAGTCTTTTTAGATAAAGCTCCGGAGCAATTCTGAGATAAAGGTCTATACCGAGGGCATTGTGGTGTGTCAAAAAGGGCTTAGCAGTCGCACCTCCAGGAATTTGGTGCATCATTGGAGTCTCAACCTCAATAAAATCATTTTGTTCCAAAAAATCTCTAATTGCTTTTATAATCGCACTTCTCTTTATGAAGATTTCTTTTACCTGTGGATTAACAATTAAATCAACATATCTCTGCCTATATCTCGTTTCTATATCTCTCAATCCATGCCACTTCTCAGGAAGGGGTCTGAGAGACTTGCTCAAAAAAAGAAAGTCAGCCACTTCTATTGTTAATTCATTAGTTTTTGTTCTAAAGACCTTACCAACAACCCCTATGATATCACCTATATCGAGTTTTTTAATCAGAAGAAATTTTTCATTTAATATGTCTTTTCTAAAATAAAGCTGGATTTTTGAAGTATAATCTTGCAAATGGGCAAATACTGCTTTACCAAAGTCTCTTAAAGCTATTATCCTTCCAGCAACTTTAACAGTAATCTTCTCGTTTTCCAAAAATTCCTGAGAGGCATCTTTGAATTTGCTAAGTATGTCTATTGTTCTTGAATCAGGAATAAACTGCCCGTCATAGGGATCTATTCCAATTCTTCGTAGCTCATCGAGTTTCTTTAATCTTTGTTCGATTAAAACATTCGTCTCTTCCATCGGTAGAAATAATTATAAACATTGTAACGGTTATTTAGCAATCTAATAACCTTTAAAAGAGAATTAAACGAACAACCGCAAATAATTAAAGTGTCAGAAGAAATCAGTAGACAGACAGCTTTTACTTTTGCTGTCTTTTAAGTTGCATAATGATGAGTAATGTAGGTATATTTAAAACAAAAGTTAAACTAAATCTATTAAAACCATTTAAAAATGAAAACTATATGATGAAATGAATTTTGCTAAAAAGGAATTTACCTAAATGTTGTAAAGAAAATAACAAAAGATAGCTTATTGCCAAAACCTATTCAATAAAGGTTTTGTTATAGAAGAATAACTAAATCATCAGATAACTTTGGAAAAAACCAATAAATAACTATGAGAAATCAAGAGGTTGCCAGAGTTTTTAACGAAATAGCAGACCTTCTTGAAATAAAAGGTGATAACCCCTTTCGCATTCGTGCCTATAGAAGGGCTGCTCAAAATATAGAAGGACTTTCAAAGAGGGTAGAAGATTTATCTAAGGAAGAACTGGTAAAGATACCAGGGATCGGGCAAGATTTGGCCGATAAAATAATAACCTATATCAATACAGGGCATATAGAGTTACTCGATGAGCTGAAGAAAGAAATTCCAACAGGACTCTTTGAAATTATGGGTGTTCCAGGGGTAGGACCTAAAACAGCTAAACTATTTTATGAAAAATTAAATGTTAAAAGTATTGAAGAACTCGAAAAATTAGCCTTAGAACATAAACTTTCTACTCTTCCAGGCATAAAAGGTAAAACAGAAGAAAACATCCTTAAAGGTATCCAAATTCTAAAGAAAAGTAGAGAAAGAAAGCCCATCGGTAAGATTCTTCCTATTGCAATGGAAATTGTAGAATTCCTTAAGAAAAAAGCTCCTATTTCAAGGATTGATTTAGCAGGAAGCCTTAGAAGGTGGAAGGACACAATAAAAGATATCGATATTTTAGCAATGTCTGAAAATCCTCTCAAAACAATGACAATATTCACAGAGATGCCTAATGTTAAAGAGATATTATCTAAGGGCTCTACAAGATCGAGCATAATAACTCAAGAGGACATACAAGTTGATTTAAGAATTGTTGAGCGCAAATCCTATGGAGCTGCTTTAGCCTATTTTACAGGCAGTAAAAATCATAATATCAAATTACGAGAGTTAGCTATCAAAAAGGGACTTAAACTCAACGAGTATGGCATTTTCAGACAAGAAGATGATTATAAAATTGGCGGAGAAGAAGAGGAAGATGTATACAGAATTTTAGGCTTACAATATATCCCTCCAGAACTTAGAGAAGACATGGGAGAGATAGAAGCAGCTTTAGAGGGAGGTTTACCTGAACTAATAACTTTAGAGGACATAAAGGGTGATCTCCATATGCACTCACGATGGACAGATGGTAGTCATAAAATTGAAGAATTAGTATGGTCGGCAAAAGAACGAGGATATTCTTATATTGCAATAACGGATCATTCTAAGGGCTTAGG
>JAOAEO010000041.1 GCA_026416735.1 Thermodesulfovibrionales bacterium | reverse complement strand
AGATATTGGACATATTCTTACCTGAAAAACATAAGAGTAGATACTATGTCCTAAACTACGACCCCCTTGGTATGGTAAGTTTCAATATTTAAGAATAAAAAGGTTCAACATATAACGAAAGAAAAAATCATATATAAACCGTATATAATCCATCGAGAATGATCAACTAAGAGTTTTTTCTTTTCTCTTTTTTTATGTATCAATTACCTTGTAATTATCTTTTTTACTCTGATAAACTTTAAATATCCTTAGTTAAGGAGTTTTTCAGATGGTGACAAAAAAGCGGATAGGTGTTCTTGCAGGTGGCCTTTCTGCAGAACGGGAAGTATCTTTAAGAAGTGGAAAGGCAGTCTTTAACGCCTTGAAAAATAAGGGATATGATGTAGTTTTACTTGATGTCAAAGACAATATTTCTGAGGTCCTAAAAAGTTACAACATAGAGGTTGCATTCTTAACCTTACACGGTGGCTGGGGAGAAAATGGAGGGATTCAAGGGTTATTGGAGGTAATGAATATTCCTTACACAGGATCAAAAATATTAGCTTCCGCTTTAGCGATGGATAAAGAAGCTTCCAAAAAAATGTTTCTATATCATGGACTAATGGTTCCAGAGTTTTGTGTTCTTCGAAAAAACATTTTTTACTTTGACAATTTTAAAGAGGAAGAATTCTTTTCAATCTTGAAAACCCATATCAGCTTCTCTTTGCCATGGGTTGTAAAACCAGCTACAGAGGGCTCAAGTATAGGGGTTACCATAGTCAAAGAGCCATCCCATATAATTGACTCTTTAAAAACGGCTTACCAGTATGGTGATAGGGTAATAGTTGAAAGATATATAAAGGGGAAAGAGATACAAATTGGAATTTTAGGAGATACCATCTTGGGTGGAGTAGAAGTAAGACCCTCTCGTGAATTTTATAGCTATGAAGCAAAATATACACCAGGTTTGACTGAGTATATACTACCACCTGCTATCGATAAAACCCTTTATGAAAAAATCAAGCTTGTCGGGTTAAAGGCACACCAAGCATTAGGTTGTGCTGGCGCCTCAAGAATAGATCTAATTTTAGACGATAGAAATGAAATTTATGTTCTCGAAGTTAATACAATTCCTGGCATGACTGAGACCAGCCTATTACCAAAGATTGCTAATCTATACGGTTTAGATTTCGCATCTCTTGTAGAGGAGATACTTAAGCTCGCCATTGCATAATAGCCTTTTAACAACTTAAGATACCACAAACTAAAACAATGATTATTAAATACAAGTCTGAGCAAAAAAGAAAGAGGAAAAAAAAACTAATTCTTTTTTTTACCTCTATCCTTCTTATATTAGTATGTTTTTTTTCATTATATTTCCATTTAAAGACGACCCTGAAGGTTACTGAAATCGTTATTATTGGCAATCAACATCTTAGCAAGGAGGACATTAAAGCCTTAATGAAGATTTCAGAAAATGACTTACTGCTTACAACATCCACTAAGGATATATACAAAAAAATCAAAAAATCTCCATGGGTTAAAGATGTAAGAGTAAGAAAAGAACTGACAGGGAAGATTATCATTCAGGTCTTTGAGGCAGCACCTTTCGCTATTCTTTTTTTATCTAAGAAGCCCTACTTTGTTGATAATAATGGAATAATACTCGAGGAGGTTTTATTAGATCATTCAATGTTTTTTTTACCAATTATACGAGAGATAGATCCCCTTAATAACCCCGATACATATAAAGAGGCAATAACATTAGCAAGCCTTATAAAGGAAAAAAAGATTATGATCAATTATGGGCATGTGGAAATAACTGGCGATAATCCCGATGAATTAACCTTGAAAATCGATGAACTACTCATAAAAGTTGGCTCAGGCGATTACGAGCAAAAATTCAAAAGATTAGAAAAGGTAAAGAGTGATATTATGCAAAGATACAGTGCTATTGAATACATAGATCTAAGGTTTTCTGATCAAGTTATAGTCAAACCCTTGAAGAGATAAGACTTGTACTGCACCCCCTGAGTACCCCTTTTAGCCTTCCAATTGGTAGAGCCCAATGCAGCGCCTCTTTTTTGCCCCTTATAGTATTGTACCTCATACTCCTCGGGTGATATATAACCTAATGAACTATGTACATAAAAACTATTGTAAAATCCTATCCACTCCCCTATCCTCTCTTTCGCTTCCTTAAAACTACTAAACTCATGTCCATCTCCTTTGCTTCATTTTTAATGCACCCATTCCTTGTTTTATTCTATCTATTAATCTGAAAAAGGTTAACTTCTATGAAATAGCTATGTCACCTTTTTGAAGGGTTTAGTATACTCTACTGTGTCTGATGCTATATATCCTAATTCCTCATACTTTAGTAAATGTTTTACTTTATCCTTATCTTCATAAAACTTAATAATCTTTAGTCTTTGTCTATAACTTCACTCTAAGGCTGGCAACAATATTTTGAAGGCCACCTTAAGCCTCTTATCTTAATATGCCTTTTAGAAACGATCCATTAGCTCTCGATGTCATATGTCTTTTATATTTTTTAGATTATTGTAAAATATCTAATTTAAAAACTTTGGCAAGTCTTCAATGTAAAGGGAATTTAGAACTTATAGATAAAAGTTGAAAAATATTTAGGAATGAAAGCCGGGAATGGGATTCGAACCCACGACCTGCTGATTACGAATCAGCTGCACTACCACTGTGCTATCCCGGCAGTTGACTGTATTAACAATAATAAATTTACACGGCTTTTATTATAACTAATTTAACCAGAAAGTTTCGTAGCTACATTGCCAATCTCTACATACCTAAAAAGAGATAACTAAGGTCTTCTTCTTAAGAATTCCCCATATCTGCCTCTTTTTAACACAAAAGCCTATCTTAAGCCCTTTGCTTCTCTGTGAAAAGGTAAAGCCTCTATATGGGAAGAATCTACGGAAAGCTTATACTGAATGTATAGAAGATTGTGTTGAATTTAGATTAAAAAATCTATTTATCATGCATAGGATAATTCAAAATGCTTATTTAATATACGCATTAAAGATTCTTCATCGAAAGGTTTTATAAGATAATCTTTTGCTCCTAACTCTAAGGCTTTTTCTTGATGTTTCTTGCCCCCTCTGGATGTCAACACAATAATGGGAATACCTCTGTACTTCTCCGAAGCCTTTAATCTTGCAATAAGTTCATACCCATGGATTACGGGCATCTCTAAATCCGTGATTACCATGTCGATAGGGGTCGACTGAATTAAATCGAGAGCCTCAGCCCCATTGGTAGCTGTATAAACATTAAAGTTCTTGGTCTGCAAAAATGTAGAGACATACTTCCTAACACTTATAGAGTCATCTACAACAAGAACGTTCTTCTTAACTAAAGTTCTTATGCCTAAGTCTAATGGCGATAAAGGTCTAAACTGTTGTTCTATTAGGTTTGCAGGATTTATGACAAATCTAATTGTGCCATCACCAGAAATAGTAGTCCCAGAGTAAACCTGTAAACCCTCTAAAAAACTATGCATGGGTTTGATTATGGTCTCCTCTTGTCCCATTACATCATCGACAATCAACCCTATTTTCTTCTCATAGACATTACAGATTAAAACATACTTTTGAGAAATATCACTCCTATAGTTGATACCTAAGGTCTCAGTTAATTCTATTAATTCAACTTTTCCACCTCTGTGTTCAAAGACCCTTTGATTATAAGGCTGAGATAGAAGCATAACCTCTTCAATAAAGTCTGAAGGCACAACAAATTCTATCCCCCCACAACGAAAGAGCAAAACATTAGCTATTGCAAGAGTTAATGGAACTTTGATCCTAAAAGTCGTCCCAACATCACGCTCCGTAAATAGCTCTATAAATCCATTTAAAGCATACACCATCTCTTTTACTGCACTAAGACCTATCCCCCTCCCAGCAGTAATATTGGCCGTCTCTGCAGTAGAAAAACCAGGTAAAAATATTAAAGAGAGAAGCTGTTCCTTAGAAGGCTTTTCTTCACTTTTCAACAGTCCTAACCTAACAGCCTCTCTATAAAGGTTATCTACGTCTATACCTTTACCATCATCACTAATATCAATAACTGCAAACCCCCTATCTTTCTTCGCAGATAGAAGAATAGTCCCCACAACCTTCTTGTCTTTCTTAAGCCGTTCATCAGGAGGTTCTATGCCATGCACTATAGCATTTATTATAAGATGCATTAGAGGATTGAAAAGCCTCTCAAATATTACCCTATCTACCTTCAAAGAGCCTCCCATGGTTATAAACTCAACTTTCTTATTATGTCTCTCCGCAAGCTCGCTAACTGGTTTGATAAAATGCCGAAATAGTATACCAATTTCCATCATCCTCGAATCAGTAACGCTCAACTTAAGCATTTTGATTAATTTATCCATGTCCTTTAAATCATCACTTAAAGACTCAAAAAACTTGTCGAAGGCTTTTAAAGATTCAATAATATCATTTGTTATCTCTTGAAGCTTTCTTGAAAAAAGATTTAAGTCATCATATTTGTCAAATTCAAGTTCCCCAAATTCGGATAACAAAGGATCAACATACCTTATATTCTCTGGCATAGAATAGGCATACCTTTCCGTAAAATCACTTACTTCAAAAAATAACCTCCTACAAGTAAAAAATATTTCATCCCTTATTTCGTCAAAATCCTTAGCTCTCTTAATTAGATAATTCTTCTTTATGATTATCTCCCCCATTAGGTTTAACATGTCTTCAATCTTCTCTGAATCTATCTTTACATACTTGGTAATGTAAAACAGAAAGTCTTCTTTTCTTCTACCAAATCTCGATGCATCCTCATCTCTACTACCTATAAGAGAAGATGCTTGTAAAGTTTCCTTATCTTCCCACTTATCAGATAAAAATTCCTCCACCATCACTAAATCCTTAGTAGAAGAAACTACTTCCCTTCGTCCCTTCAATATCTCGTCTGCCTCCTCAATCAAAACTCGCTCATTTTCTAAAAATTCCTCCTCCCCCCTCGATACTCTCGAAATTAAAATCTTTATCCCCTCAAGAATATGAAACAATGACTCTATGAGTTTATCACTTAACTCGATTTCCCTATTCATTAAGCTCTCTAAAAGGTCTTCCATCTGGTGAGCTAAGTTGCTCGTTAAAGTAAGCTTCACTAAAGCTGCTGAGCCCTTTAAAGTATGAGCAATTCGAAAAAGATCCTCTACTAAACTTCCCTTATCTGGAGAGTCTTGTAACTGCAAAATCCCCCTCTCAAGTACATTTATATGTTCAATGGCCTCAGAAAGGAAATACCCCAAAAGTTCTGACTTGTCTATCATTAACTCTCCTGCTTAGGCTGTTTAATACGGTATGTCTCAAAAAAGGTCCTTATATCTATAACGTCTTCAACTATTATGTCTGCATCAAATGATAAGAAAAAGGGAGCACTCTCAGATAAAAACCCTATATTTTCATTTTCAACATCAACAATAATAAGCTTAGAATCATTATAAAAGGGCTTATCAATTGGATAAATCTTCGAAAGATCAATGGCAGGCACTATCTTGCCCCTCACAGGAATAACTCCATATACGTATTCAGGCGCACCAGGTATGGAAAAGATCTTTGCTATATCTACAACTTCCCTAACAACAGAGGCAGGTAATAGAAAATCCTTCTCCCCAACTCTAAAAACACAATAAGTAATCTCTCTCTCTTCACCAGCTTCCTTTTCCATGGCTTTAACCAATAAATCTCTTGACAGTTGTTATTAGCTCTATCGGTGAACAAGGTTTTGTAAGATAAGCGTTAGCACCTTGTTTAGTTCCCCACAGTTTGTCGACTTCTTGACTCTTCGATGTTAATATAATGATTGGTATATCCTTCGTCTTTTCATTCCTTTTAAATTCCCTACAGAGTTGAAAACCATTCTTCTTAGGTAAAACTACATCTAAAATTATTAAATCAAATCTCTCATTTTGAACCATCCTCTCTGTAGCTTCACCATCTGTTGCAAAAAAAAGTTCGTGACCTAACTCACTTAAGACAGAATCAATAAACTTAATGTCGGTTTGACTATCTTCGGCGACCAAAATTCTCGCCATCTATCTCCCCCCTTCTACATCTTAACTATTCCACCATTGAAAAGAACATAGAAAGCTCTATATGCCTCTACTCCGCTTAACCCACTAATATCTACTATTTCACTAACTGTTCTCTCACCATTAATACAGGCAAATACCCTCATCTCGTTTCTATCTAAATTAAAATTCTTAATAGCTGAATCTCTCAATAACTTGAAGAAAACAGTCCCTCCATCAAATAAATTCATATATACCTTCTCATTAACTCTCCTAGAAGCTTCTATAAGAGAGTTAGAGACGTTAAGACAAAGAGGAATATTCTGCAAATTTTCTAATAGATGGACCCTCTCTAAAGAAAAGCTCCCAGACTCCAATTGAATGACTTCTGATAGTGTGTCATAAATGCCATCCCTTATTCTGTTTTTTATCTCCTCAGAAGGATTCTTTATAACTTCAAAGTCGAAAAAAGAATTACTCTTATCAGTGGAAGCATAGATTATTCCACTGTCTAAAAAGTAAATGTCAGCATTCAATTTGTCAGAAAAAATGGAAAGTTTAGCAGTTAAGCCACTATAGGAGATTAAATAAAGGATATCTCTTATCGGAAATATTCCTATACTGCCAGATAAAATCACTTCAGATTCTTTAATTATACCAGCTCGCTTTAATGCATCAGTTACGCTCCTTTGAACAATAAGTTGAAATTCCTCCTTAAACAGTCTCCGAGTTATTCTCTCTACGGCATCCTCTATCGAGGAAATACTTACTTTCTCCTCAGAATTTTTAGTTTCTTGTAAGTCTACAAAAGGTATAGGTCCTCCCTCTTCCTCCTCTGAAGATTCAACAAAAATGGCCTCCCCTTCGATTCCCTTAGAAACTTCTAAGCCTGAAAGATCATAAAGCTCTACTGATTCGATCTGTTCATCAGAACCTAAAGAGACGACTTCATCTTGAATATCAGCAGATGCTGTAATCTCAAAAGGCTTCTCTTCTAAAATCTCTTGCCCCTCCACTGAAAGGATTCCCCCCAAAAAAGGCTCAGAAATTTTAAAATCAGGAACTTTCTCTGATTCAGCGACCTCTAAAGGTTCAATCGATAAAATCCCTTCTTTAACCCCTTCTGATATGGAAATCTCTTGAGGTTCTAAAGGACTTATAGATACCTCCTCCCCCTTAAATTGTGGCTCCTCTAAAATCTCCTCAGTCGGAGATAGGGTCTTCTGAAGCTCAATAATCGAGTTGACTTTCTCAACAAGATCAAAACTCTTAAAGGGTTTTATAAAATAGTCAATAACTCCAAATTTTTCTAAAAATTTCTTGCCTACATCCTCCCCCTTCGCCGTTATTAATATAATAGGAATATTTCTTAGCGCCTCATCCTCTTTCACAGCCTGGCAAAATTGATAACCACTCATTTTAGGCATGATAAAGTCTACAAGAATCACAGAAGGAATAACTTCTTTAGTGATTTTAAGTCCCTCTTCACCATCTTCCGCTGAGTAAACTTCATAGCCAGCCTCTTCAAGAGCAACTTCCGCCATTTTCCTGACAATCGGGCTATCATCAATAATAACAACTCTTCTTTTATCATTCATGTTCTTCTCCTAAAAAAAACCTATTTATAAAAATTATATAATATTTTTGAATATGTCAACTGTTTTGTATAGGCTATAAATATGTGCGATATTACCCCTTTTTCAATTATAAACTCTAAAGTGTCTTTTTGTTCAGTGATTTATGAATCCTTTTTTATTTATAGAAGATTAAATAGCCCCCGCCATGGATTTTTCGAGATGATACTTAATTCCTCATGCCTTTAGTAAGTGCCTTGCTTTACCCCTTTTCTTTATTTATATCTGCCTTCCCTTTACCAAAGGACTACCAAGACTATGTTATACCTCGCTAACTCTACAAAAAAAGATTACACCCCTTAATTGTGTTGCCTATGGTTGCCTAAAATACCGATTTTACTTAGTATTAGTATGTAATATTCTTTAACAAGATAAATCGTTAATCTTTGCACGTCGCATATATTTCTTATTATCTTATTTAGAAATAGTTTGATATTTATGTTTTCATGCCTCTGTTATAATTAGATGTAATCAAATAAAAGGGGATAATTCTTATTTCCTTTCTACATTGTTGCATGTTTTTTTAGAAAAATCAAGCATAAGGAGTCCCACCATCGACGATACCTCTTTCCTCCCACAAGAACCAATTTCCTGTATCTTGTAAAAAAGAATAAGTATTAGAAAATATACTAAAATGTTGTTGCTCCTCTTCTATAAGTCTTTTAAAGAGGGCAGTTTCTTTGTCTGTCTTAACATTTTTTAATAGAGACTCATAAAACTCTATACCTTTTTTTTCCATTTCCATAGCTATTTTGAAAGCTTCCATCTCGTCTTTAGTGGTTGTGATCCTTTCCATCATTTCAGGCTTCATTGACTCAAAGATGGTTTTTAAATTCTCCATTGGACTTACATCAGACAGATGTATATCAAGCCCTTTTAAAATTTTGCTTAAAATCTCCAAATGTCTTTTCTCATCTTCTGCTATTACAAGAAACATTTTTCTACCCACAGGATGAGAAGTTTTGCCAGCTGCCTCGGTATAGAATTTTATAGCATCTGTCTCCATCCTTACAGCTATCTCTATAGCATGCATAAATTCCTCCCCGACAAATTAAAAAGTGTTCTAAAATTTAAATATATTATGTAACTACTCGTTACTCTTTTTGCTTTAGAGTTGAATTAAATCATTCTTTGCTGTTTTACCTCTTACTTTTTGTTAGCTATCTTCCAATCGCTCTCAGTTTAAAGTCTAACCCTCCTTCAAACCAATGGTTACAGATATACTTCACATGATTTCAAATCTTAAAAATTTTATATATTTAAGTTAAACTCTTTTTATAATATAACTAAAATTTCCTTTTTAGCTACTAAGATTTTTAGTGTTTTAAAAATTTCTTTTTTGTCCTCTGAATAGTTATATCTTATTATAAATCTTACGCTTTAAATTCTTTTTTGTTAATAATGCCTTTTCAAATATATACCTATATATACCTACTCTTAAAGTCTTCTTTTAGTTGTTAAACACTACTGCTGACACCAACTTTAGAAAATAGCTATACTCTCAATAGAATTCATATTAAGCATAGATAAACACTAATGGTTATATCAATATCAGAAAAGTAACTATCCCATTGCTCATATTATTTTTAGGGAAAATGGAGAGATGACTAAATCCAATTAAAGTGATACTGTAGGATACTTTATTACATCTTTGGCAATCCTGCTGTTAAAGGAGACTTTGTATAGGTTATAAAAAACCTTCTTCTTTTAAACTAATATATTTACCATCTCCAATTATTATATGGTCAATTACAGGTATACCTAAGATATCCCCTGCCTTTTTGAGCCTATTTGTTATAGCTATATCTTCAGCACTGGGAGAGGGGTCTCCACTGGGGTGATTATGGACAAAAATCACAGAAGCTGCCGATTCCCTTATTGCTTCTTTAAAAGCTTCACGGGGATGTATTAGAGAATTCGTAAGAGTCCCTTCGGAGATCTTAACAAATTCTTTAATCAATTTATTCTTTGTATTAAGTAAGATGGCAATAAAGAATTCTTTTTTAACGTTTTTGAATCGGGGAGCAAAATAAGAATAGACATTTCTGCTGGATAGAAAAGTGGGGCTATCTTCCCCCGATTCTATCATAAGCCTTTTACCCAATTCGAAGGCTGCCTTAATTTGAGCTATCTTGGCTTTTCCAAGCCCCTTAATTGCCGAAAGTTCCTTCACTGACGATGCATCTATCTCTTTTAAAGTCTTAAAACGATTAAGGAGTTCTATTGCAAGATTTAGAACTCCCTTATCCCCACCAGTTCTTAAAATTATGGCAAGCAGTTGGGCATCGGAGAGATTTTCACAACCATATTTTAATAATCTCTCAGTAGGTCTCTCCCCTTCAGGCCAATCTTTAACTTTTCCAAAGGACATCTCTACTTTACTTTTGAACCCTCTTTAGCATCCCGTTCAGGTACCAATAGACAAGGATTACCCTCCTCATCGATTGCAGCTAACAACATCCCGTAAGATTCAATTCCAAATATTTTTGCGGGTTTCAAATTGGCAACTACAACAATCTTTCTGCCTATTAATTCATCGGGGTTATAGGTTTTGCCAATCCCTGCAACAATTTGTCTTTCTTCTCCGATGTCTACTGTCATCTTTATTAACTTATCTGACTTTGCAACTCTTTGAGCACTTATGATCTTGCCAATCTTTAGTTCTATTTTAGAAAAATCTTCAACAGTAATCTGATTAATGTTGTCGCCTTTTTTTGCGTTACTTTCCTTTTCGGATTTTTTTTCTATTCTTGGGAAAAGTTGCCCAGATTTAGATGTCTTTATATCATAGCCGAAATCCCAAAAATCGAAGGAAGATGTTATCACAGGCTTAATGTTAGCTTCTGGCGTTTCCATAGGAGTGGTAGCCAAATCATCTAAACTACCTTTCAGACCTAACTGAATCCATATTTTCTGGGCAGTCTCAGGCATAAAAGGGTAGAGAAGAATAGCAATCAATCTCAGAGAATGCCAAAGCTCGTAAAGAATATTATTAAGCTCTTCTGAATTGTTTTTAATAAGTTTCCAAGGTTCTTTTTGAGCAATATAATTATTCGATAACTTAATAATCTCCCATGTATACTCTAAAATTTGATTAAAGCGGAGGTGGGTCCATAGAAGGTCATCATTTGCTAACGCAAAAGCCTTTTGACAGACCTCTACAAAATCTCTTGTTGATGATTTATATGAAAGGGGTTTTTGTATTTTTCCATCCAAGTATTTCTCAACCATTGTAAGGAATCTACTTAAGAGGTTACCCAAGTCATTTGCAAGATCAGTGTTAATCCTTCTTACTAAAGCATCTTCTGAAAAGTCTCCATCTAATCCAAAGGGGACCTCCCTGAAAAGAAAATATCTGAAGGCATCCACCCCAAACTTTTCTATTATTAATAAAGGATCTACAAAGTTGCCAAAAGACTTAGACATCTTTTTACCTTCGACAGTCCACCAACCGTGAGCAAAAATGTTAGAAGGTAAGGGGAGATCTAAAGCCATTAGCATCGTCGACCAATATACAGCATGAGTGGTTAAAATGTCTTTGCCTATAAGATGGTGTGAAGGTGGCCAGAAAATAGATAGGGATTCAGAAACATCTCTTTCAAGGAGATAAAAAAATGCTGAATAATAGTTTACGAGAGCGTCAAACCATACATAAGTGACATAATCACCATCGAAAGGTAGAGGAATTCCCCATGATAGCCTACTTTTTGGTCTAGATATACAT
>JAOAEO010000040.1 GCA_026416735.1 Thermodesulfovibrionales bacterium | reverse complement strand
CTCCTCCCCCTTACATAGAGTGTAATTAAGTCTGCTTTAAAAACATTCATAAGCTTTATCGAAACAGTTCTTGAAAGGTTAAAAAGATCCGAAGTCTCCTCTTCAGTCAACTGGTGCCAATAAGGGACGTGTCTTTTAGGAATTACGAGACAATGACCTTCTTGAAGGGGGTAGATATCCAAAATGCATATGGAAAACTTACTCTCGCCTATTAGATAGCTGGGTGATTTCCCCGAAACTATATCACAGAAGATACAACCTTCTTCCACTGGCAAAACTCATATTGGAGATAAAAGGAGATGACTTAAGTATTTTCAATGATAACAAATTTTTGAAGTTTATACAATACGGCATACCTAAAGGCTGAGATATGAAGGTTTTGCCAATGTAATATCAAAAAGAAGAAGTCAGAGAATAATTGTGCCATTGTAATTCAAGAGTGTGTAGCTTGCGATTGTAAAAGTTTCTTATTTTATTCAAAGAACCTATTATTTTATTAGGATATATTAAAATTGCCAAATAGAGTTAAGAATTTTGAAGGGGTCTTTTTATTTTTACCAGTCTATTGAAAATTTCTGAGAAAATTCCAGATTTATTTTTTGGTTAGCGCACTCTTCTTTATTCTAAAAGACTCTTATATTTTGTATAAGCAAGCCTTTCTGCAAGAGCAAGTTCCTCTTCGGTAGGGCTTGATGGGACCAAAACTACATTGAAGATCCTCTCGAAAGCTACAAAAATATTTGTCTTAAGAGACTCTAAAGTTAATTTAGGAGCGAGGTCCTTTATGGTTGGAATTTTTAATGAAATATCCTTAGAGAGATTGAAAATATTTTTAAGTTTTTCGGAGTCGATGAAAAATGGTATAGAGCTCTGTTGTAAAAAACCTCTCTCTGTTCTTCTCTGGGCAGATCCAACTATTTTATATCCTTTGAAGGTGAGTTCACCATAAGAAGGCGTTCTAAAGCATAGAGGTGTTAGTTGATCTGCTGAGGTGTCCTTAGATTCATATAACTCTACTTCTATGCCTGATAGTTTAAAGGCAGCTATAAGGGCCTGACTTAAACTATAATATGTTTGGAAAAGCCCACGAGAGAAAGGATTTTCATTAAGAGCAGAGAAACTATAAGTTAATTCATCTTGATGTAAAAGGGCTTTTCCACCGGTAGGTCTTCTTACGATAGGGATATCCCTTTCTTTACAATATAGTAAGTTAATTAAATCCATTCTTTGAAACCATCCAATAGTAATAGAAGTTCTTTTCCAGCCATAAAATCTAAGAGTTGGGATGGATTCCCCATCCCGCACAAAACGAAAGATGGCATCATCAAGAGCCATATTAAAACTTGCTTCACAACTTCCAGAATCGATGAGGCGCCATTTAGAAGGCATGGGGCTCACAAAATCTTAACCAACCACATCGAGGGTTCTAACTTTGAAGGCCACTCCGAGTTCCTCTGCAATTTTTCTGCATCTCTCTATATCAACACCTTCTATATCTACCACTGTTACTTGTACCTTTGGTATATATTTTTTTGCTTCCTTTATAAAATTTATCATCTCTCTGTATGCATCCTTAAAGGCTGGCATGCAAAGGCGATTATAAGTTTCCTCGTTATGAGCATTTAAACTTATTGAGATAGAGTCAACGAAACCTTTTAGCTCAGGAAGTATATTTCTTTTATGAATGAGATTACCTTGCCCGTTAGTATTGATTCTTACAAATCCATTATTTTGTTTAATCCAAGTCGCAACCTTCTTAACGACATCGAGTCTTAATAGAGGTTCGCCATATCCACAAAAAACAATCTCTTTATATTCCTTTGGGTCTCCAATGGCTTCTATCAATTCTGTTTCGGTAGGCTCATTTTTTAGTCTTAAGTTATGTCCTTTGACATAATCTGTATGAAATCTCACACAAAAACTGCATTCATTGGTACAACTGTTTGTAATGTTAAGATAGAGGTTATCTCTAATTTTATAGGCAATTACTCCATTAGAGAGATCACCGAACTTGAACAATTTTTTTGCATTGACGGAGGTTATCCTAATGATATCTTCTTCGGATACCCCTCTTAATTTAGCTATGAAACGCGCCGTATGGAGGATATAGGAAGGTTCATTTCTATTGCCTCGCAGTGGTTCAGGAGTTAAATAGGGAGCATCGGTTTCAACTAAAAGATATTCATCTGGTATAGTTTTAGCTATCGTCTGTAATTTAGTAGCATTCTTATATGTTACAGGTCCAGCTATCGATATAGAAAAACCCATATCCATTACCTTTTTTGCCATATCGAGATCTCCGGAGAAACAATGCATAACTCCCCTGTTTACGCCGGAGTTTTTAAGTATGCTTAAAGTGTCAGATTTTGACTCCCTACTGTGTATTACTACGGGATAACCTATTTCTTTTGCATAGCTCAATTGTCTTATAAAGGCATCCCTCTGAAGATCCCTTGGAGAATTATCATAATGGTAGTCAAGACCTATCTCTCCAATTGCTAAGACCTTTTCTTTCCTCGAAAGTCTTTTTATTAGTTCAAAGGCTTCCTCTGAGAAGTTCTTAGCCTCATGGGGGTGAAATCCCACAGTTGCATAAACAAAATCGTATCTTTCTGAGAGTTCTATTGCTTTTCTGTTACTCTCGAAGTCTGAACCGATAGTTATAATAGCTTCTATCCCAACCCTTTTGGCTCTTTTGATGACTTCTTCTCTATCTTTATCAAAGGCTTCCATCTCCAAATGGCAGTGAGTATCTATCATCCTTATCCTTAACCCTCTTTTATTAGATTCAATATTAAAGGGAGATTACCATACTCTATCTCCCCCTGTTGCTTTTTGTTTAGATCTTTCCATTTTATCATGCCTGTCTTTAACTCATCTTCACCAAGGATTAAAACAAACCTTGCCCCCAATCTATCAGCCCTTCTCAACTGACTTCTGAGTGATCCACCTCCGTAGTGTATCTCTACTCGAAGGCCCTTTTCTCTCAGAATCTCAGCCAATTGAAAGCCCTCTTTTTCAGATTTTTCACCAATTGTTGCTATGTATAAATCTGGTAAGTTTATTGTTATATCGAGAACTTCTTTTAATAGAGTGATTAATCTCTCCATACCTATAGCAAAACCTATCGCTGGAGTTGGAGGTCCTCCAAATTCTTCAACTAATCTATCGTATCTTCCGCCAGCAGCTACAGCCCTCTGAGCTCCGAGATTAGAAGTCGTAGCCTCAAAGACAGTTTTTGTGTAGTAATCGAGGCCTCTTACAAGGTTTGGATTAATAACATAAGGTATTTGGAGATAGGAGAGTCTTTCTATTACTTCTTCATGATGCTTTTTACAGTCCTCACAAAGAAAATCTATTATTGAAGGTGCCTCTTGTCTTGCCTCTATGCACCTATCTACTTTGCAATCAAGAATTCTTAAAGGGTTTAAGTGATATCTTCTTTGGCAGTCAGGACAGAAGTTATCTAAATTCTTCATAAATGAGCTTAATAGTGTCTCTCTATAAATGGTTCTACACTTTTGACAGCCAATTGAATTTAGTTCAAAATTAACGTCGTTAAGATTTATTTTTTTTAGGAAATTGTATAACATTGAGATAATCTCAGCATCGATAGCAGGATGGCTTTCTCCAAAGGCTTCTACCCCTATCTGATAGAATTGCCTGAATCTTCCTTTTTGGGGTCTTTCATATCTGAACATGGGACCCATATAAAAAAATTTTTGTGGAGATGGAAGGGTATATAGGCTATGCTCTACATAACATCTAACGACAGAGGCTGTGCCTTCTGGGCGTAAACTGATGCTTCTGCCTGCTTTGTCGTAAAAGGTGTACATCTCCTTCTCAACTATATCGGTATCCTCACCTATGCTTCTGGTAAAGACCTCTGTATACTCAATTATAGGGGTTCTAATTTCAGTATAACCGTAAACTTTGAACAGTTCCTGAGCAGACAATTCTATCCTTTGCCAAATATGAATATCGGGTGAAAATATGTCATGAACACCCTTAGGGGCTCTATATCTCAAATTGGTTTTCTCCCTCTCTTTCTTTATCAAACTCTAACATTTTAGCATGGCTTTCGATTAATCTCTTTAATTCCTCTTTAAAATGTCTTCTAATACCCTTAAGATCGATTATATCTTCATGTATTTTGATAACCTTCTCTTGGGCACTCTGAATAATCCTTTCAGCCTCTTGCTCTGCTTCTCTTTTAATTAATTCAGCCTCCTTTAGCGCATTAGTCTTGTATTGTTCAGCTAATTGTTGGGCTACAATTAGAGTCTCTCGTAAGGTTGACTCCATTTTACGATATTCGTTCAATTGCTCTTCAGCTCTACTTAATTGATCTCTAATAGTCGCGTTCTCACGGAGAAGCTCTTCTAAATCTTCTCGGATTATTTCTAAGAAGGAACTTACCTCTTCCATATCGAAACCTCTGAATTTAATGCGGAATTGTTTGCTCTGTATATCATTCGGAGTTATGCCTCTCATATCATTGCCCCTCCTTTAATTTTATAGCCCAGTTCAATGAGAGATTTTATGACAAACTCTTGTAAAAAGATTATTATAAGTATCACTATAAGGGGTGAGATATCGATTGGTCCTAATCTTGCACCTATAATTCTTCTAACAGGCCTGAGGACTGGCTCTGTGATTCTATATAACAACCTTACAATGGGATTATAAGGATCTGGATTTACCCAGCTAACAACAGCAGCAATTATTATAATCCATTTATAAACCATGAGTATAAAATCGGCTATATTAGCTACAGCTAATAAAAAGTTGCCTAAGATAAACATATATTACCTCCTTCCTAATTCCTTACTCCTATTAAAGGCTGACTGTAATGCCTCGGTGATTATATTCTGGAAATTCATCTTCTGAAAGGTGAGTAATCCTGCTGCTGTGGTTCCACCTGGAGATGTAACCATTTCCCTGATCTTTTGTAGTGATATCCCCTCTTCCAAAAGGCGAGAGGTACCAATTAATGTTTGTATGGTAAGCTCTGAGGAATTTTCATAGGTTAAGCCTAATTTTTCACCAGCATTTATTAAACACTCCAAGAAATAAGCAATAAAGGCTGGACCACTTCCTGAGAGGGCTGTCACCGCATCCATCTTTTCTTCTGGTAAGTGTATAACCTTTCCAATAGACATAAATATGTCCCTAACAGGCGCTACTAACTCCATAGGTAGACAGGAATAAAGAGAAATAACAGACATTCCCTCTTGAACTAAGGCTGGAGTGTTAGGCATAACCCTAATCAATTTAGAAGTTTTAAGTTTTTCTTTTAAATATGAAAGGCTTATTCCTGCTGCAATCGAAACTATCGTTTTTGTATCATCAATCTCTACACTAATCTCCCTCAGCACCTCATCCATATTTTGAGGTTTAACTGCTAGGACGATAATAGGAGCTTCTTTCACCACTTGTCTATTATCAGAGGTCGTTTTTATTTGAAAAGTTTCTTTTAAGTATTTTCTTCTTTCATCTCTCGGCTCTGAAACTACTATATCTTCTTTTTTATATCTTGAGCTTTGAAGCATTCCCTTAACAATTGCCTCTGCCATATTCCCACCACCGATAAAACCTATCATTGGGCCTCCCATTCTTTGAGGAATAAAGTAACTTTATACCAAACAAAAATTTATCTCTTCTGTTTATCTAATTATCCATTCAGAATTTGATGTATAAAGGTAAAACCTTTAAAATCTTTTTATAATGATCGGAAATCCTATCAGAATTTTTAGAACTTCCCTATGCTCATAAAGCTCTCTCACCGAATAGAGCTGTCCCTATCCGTACCATAGTTGAACCTTCCTCAATTGCCACTTCAAAGTCATTAGACATTCCCATAGATAACTCTTGAAGAATAACCCCTCTTTTTTGTGCCTCTTCTCTTAGTTCTCTTAATCTTCTGAAGAAAGGTCTCGTTTTCTCTTTATCATCAAAAAGAGGTGGCATGGTCATAAGACCTTCCAGCTTAAGGTTCTCGAGTTTTTTTATTCTCTCAATCAAGGCAAATAATTGCTCTTCTAAAATACCATGTTTTGTAATCTCTGAGGATAATTTAACTTGAATCAGAACTCTTTGTTGTTTATTGATCTTTTCGGCTTGTTTATTTACTTCCTCAGCAAGTTCAATAGAGTCGATTGTATGTATTAAATCGAAGAGATGGACTGCATATTTTGCTTTATTTCTTTGTAGGGTACCTATTAAATGCCATTCAATTTTTGAATTCGCAAATTCAGGTCTTAATTCCTCTATTTTCTTACGAGCTTCTTGAACTCTATTTTCACCAAAAATTCTCAATCCTATATTAATAGCCTCCTTAATAGTTGCAGGATCTACAGTCTTAGTGACAGCTATTAATTTGACATCCTCTGGATTTCTCCCCGAACGCATCGCAGCATGGCTAATCCTTTTTAAAATTTTAGAAGTATTCTCTAAAAGCATTGTCTATTATGGTATTAATATTCAAAAATTAATTCAATATACTATTAGATTAACATAAATGTAGATATCAGAAAATCAACTTTTCTTTTTAAATCACTGAAAGATTGGGAAATTGTAAGTAATAGTCTTGATAAGAAGGTGATTGTTGTAGAGAGGTTTCAAGTGTATTTTAAAGGGATGTGTGCATAGGGGTGGTGAGAAGAAATTTATTAGTAATAAGACTGCTGTAAGACTTAAAGCTAAGAAAAAACTTTTGCTTGCCTGTTATATCACAGTTGAGAGAGGTATTGGAAATTTGAGGATATCTTCTCTTTAAGGGATAGCCTCGAATTTTTCATTGATAATTATATGATGTTGGGTTAAAGCTTTTCTATTAAAGCTTATCATACCTGTTCTACAGTTTGTTTTTACCTTAAAGAATAATCAGAAAAAATCAGTATGAAGTTAAATCCAAAAGGTATACTTGAAAGTTCTAAGGATAGAAAAGCTGAAATCTTCTCATTCTAATGTTTATGAGAATTCCAGCTGCTATAAAGTTGGTTAGGAGAGCAGTTCCCCCATAACTCATAAATGGTAGAGGAACGCCTACAATCGGCATCATTCCAAGAGTCATCCCAATATTAACAAAGAAATAAAGAAAAAACATAGTTGTTATGCCAATAGCAGTAAGTTTTGCAAACTCATCTTTAGCTAATATCGCTGTATTAATACCTCTTAGGAATAACATTAAATAAAGACTTATTAGCAAAATGCATCCTATGAATCCCCATTCTTCGGCAAAGACTGAGAAAATAAAATCCGTATGTTTCTCTGGGAGGAATCTCAAAGAACCTTGAGTTCCCTTTAAATAACCTTTGCCAAAAAGATTGCCTGAACCTATTGTTATCTTCGATTGGTTAATATGGTATCCGATGCCTGAGGGATCTACTTCTGGATCAAGAAAGGCAATTATTCTATTTTTCTGATAATCCTTAAGATTGTTCCACGCTAAGTCCCCCAAGAAAGGTGCTGATATCAATCCTATAATTAAGACAGAGACGATGATTCTTTTGCTCACTCCCTTCGATAAAAATAAGATCGTAAATAGACTCAAAATTAATATTGATGTCCCAAGGTCAGGCTGTTTGATGATAAGTAGTACAGGAATAATCCCAAAAATTATGATTCCTTTCAAGGGGATATTTCTTAGAGGAGAAGGAGATAGGTCTGACAGATACCTCGAAAGAGCTATGATAAAAATTAGCTTAAAGGCTTCCGATGGTTGAAAGGAAAATATTCCGAGGTTTAGCCATCTTTGGGCTCCCATCGTTGTCTTTCCAAGACCGAGGACTATGATTAAAAGCGCAATACCTATTATATAGAGGATATAGGAAAACCTTTTGAAAAGACTGTAATCAAAGCATGCAGTCATAAGTAAAGCTAAGATGCTTATTGATAGCCAGATGATTTGTTTAATATAGAAATCGGGATGGTTTGTAGTTTCAATGGGAGGTCTTGTGGCACTGTAGATAGTTAGAATACCGATAATTGAGATTAGGATAATTAAAGAAAAGGTAAACCAGTCAAAGGTTGTAAAAAATCGACGATCGATTTTTGGCATTGCCTTAAAATTTGCTGTCTGGGAAGATAATCTCAGACTATAAAAGTGCTTTTTAGTAAGATTGCCTTAATTAATTTTGACTTTCTTTAAATTGTAGTAACTATTTATAATAGTTTTAGAGTATATTATACAGTATTTGCATACCTAAAAGATAATCTAAATGGTCAAATCGGAGATTGCCAATTTTAGTGAGCATGACATAGGTTTCATGCAAAGGTCTTTAAAGCTTGCCCTTAAAGCTCAAGGGATGACTAGCCCTAATCCAATGGTTGGAGCGGTAATTGTAAGAAACAATAAAATCGTAGGTGAAGGCTTTCATAGAAAACCTGGAACACCCCATGCGGAAGTTATAGCTATCGAGGAAGCCGGAGATAAAACAAGAGGAGCTTCCCTCTATGTTAATTTAGAACCTTGTTGCCACACCGATAAGAGAACACCTCCCTGCACGGAGGCTATAATTAATTCAGGGATTAAGCAGGTTTTTGTAGCCATGATAGACCCCAACCCTAAGGTATCGGGGAGGGGTATAGATGTCTTAAGGAGTCATGGTATAGATGTTAGGGTAGGGATTTTAGAAGATAAAGCTAAGAAGCTTAATGAGGTATACATAAAATATATTACTACGAAGAAACCCTTTGTGATTTTGAAATTAGCAACCACCCTCGATGGTAAAATAGCCACACACAAGGGTGATTCGAAGTGGATAACGGGACAAAAAGCCCGTATCCTTGTTCATAAAATCAGAAACTCAGTAGATGCTGTGATGGTAGCGGTAGGAACTGTCATGGCAGATAATCCTCAGCTAACTGTAAGACTTTATAAAAGAAAGTTTATAAAAAATCCTATAAGAGTTATTATAGATCCCAATTTGGAGATCCCGACCAATTATAATGTTTTTAATATTCCACCACCCACTATCTTAGTCACTAAAGAGGAGTCTCTACTTAGAGATTCATCTGTCCTTTTGGAGAAGAGAAAATTACTCATTGAAAGGGGGGTTAAATTCATCAGTTATAAAGGCGATAAGGTCGATCTAAATTGGTTAATGGGCAGGCTCGGCGAAGAAGGTATTACTTCAATAATGGTGGAGGGTGGTTCTTCCTTTAGTGCCAGTTGCTTGAATTATGGAATAGTAGATAAGGCGATTTTTTTTATTGCGCCAAAAATCTTAGGAGGCAAAGAATCTATTACCGCTGTTGGTGGTGAAAATCTGAGGGATCTTGATAACGCCTTCATTCTGAAGAATCTTAAAATCAAAATGGTTGGCGGCGATATCATGGTAGAAGGCTATATAATTAAGGAATTTTAGCTATTTGCAATTTTTATAACTTCTCTATGAAAGGCCTTTCAAAACTAACGGGGATTGAAATATCTGCAGATAAAGAGGTCCTTCTTTGTTATTCCTTTGACTCTTCAGCCTTAGAGGGATCTTTGCCTTCAGCTGTTGCTTGGCCTAAGAGCACGGATGATGTGGTGAGAATAGTTAAATTCGCTAATGAGAATAATCTTTCTGTAATACCGAGAGGTGCTGGAACAAGCACTACAGGAGCTTCAATCCCTTTGAAGAGAGAATCTATAGTTGTTAGCTTTGAGAAAATGAAGAGGTTATTAGAAGTTGATACGGGGAATCTAACTGTTCTTGTAGAGCCAGGTATAATAAATAGCAGATTACAGGAAGAGGTTGAATATCTTGGTTTTTTTTATCCTCCCGATCCTGCAAGTTTAGAGATCAGCACAATTGGAGGTAATATCGCTACTAACGCTGGGGGACCAAGGGCAGTTAAGTATGGTGTTACCCGTGATTATGTAATGGAGATTGAGGCAGTTCTTGCCGATGGCAGTGTCGTAATGGCTGGCAGTAAGACCCATAAGAGGGCAGTGGGTTATAGTCTTAAAGATATCTTTATAGGATCGGAAGGTACCTTAGGAGTCTTCACCAAAATACGTTTAAGATTGTTACCCCGCCCAATGGAAATATTAACTCTATTGGTAACCTTTAAGGACTTAGAGTCTTCAGGGAAGGTTGTCTCTAAAATTTTCTCTTCAAAGATTATACCTCGAGCCATCGAATTAATGGATAGATTTTCCATCGAAGCAGTAGAAAGGTTTAAGCCTTGTGGTCTTCCAAGAGATATAGAAGCTCTACTCATAATTGAACTCGATGGAAATCCAAATTCTATTAGGAATGATGCAGAAATAATTGTAGATGTATGCCAGAAATTAGGTGCAGATATAAGTGTTGCAGAAGACACATCATCTAAAAAGAAGATTTGGGAGACAAGACGGGCAATCTCTCCAGCATTGTATTATCTAAAACCCTTTAAAATTAGCCACGATGTGGTTGTACCAAGAAATAGAGTCTCTCAGTTGCTCAGAAAGATAGCTGAATTGTCTAACAAAAGCGGCATTCCGATCATAAGTTTTGGTCATGCCGGTGATGGAAATATACATGTTAATATCATGGTCGATAAAAATAATCAAGAAGAATATTTGATAGGTAGCAATTTAGTTAAAGAGATCTTTGAGATAACCATTAGCCTTCAAGGTTCTTTATCTGGTGAACACGGTATCGGGATAACTAAAGCTCCTTACATAGAGATGGAGATTGGAAAGAGGGAATTGGAATTAATGAGAGGATTAAAAAATCTATATGATCCCAAGGGCATTCTAAATCCAGGAAAGATATTTGGAGCCTAACTACTAATCAATAATTTTCAAAAAAATTTCTAATTCTTTGAAGAAGCAATAATCGATAGGAAGGCTTCACTCAAAAAGTCTATAATATCAGATGCCAAAAGACAATATTGGCTTTTCTTTGTGGCTGCAATGTCTCCAGCAGCACCGTGAAGATAAACGCCACAAATAGAAGCATTAAGAGGAGTCATTCTTTGTCCACTTAATGATGCTATAATGCCCGTTAGGACATCTCCAGAGCCGCCTGTAGCCATACCGGGGTTGCCAGTAGTGTTAATGAATGCCTCTCCCTCTGGGGAAGCTACAATTGTAGGAACACCTTTCAAAACCAGATAGGTATTAAATTCAGTGGCAAACCTTTGAGAAATACCGATTCTATCCTTTTCAATGTGAGAATTTTTAATACTTTGCTTATAGGCGGCACTACAAAGTCTTGCCATCTCACCTGGATGGGGAGTTAATATTATTGGAGCTTTTGCCTTCAATAGAGCTTCACAATCGAAAGAGAGGGAGTTTATACCATCAGCATCAATAATTACTGGAACAGCAGAGTTTCTAACTATTCCGCTTATAAGTTTTATTGTCTCTTCTGTAACCCCTATGCCAGGTCCTATTGCTATGGCATCGATTTTCTTATCAACCTGGAATGATAAAATCTCTTCGACTGCTTCTGCAGACAAGATGCCTTCGCCCTTATCTTTTAATCCCAGGGTCATCTCTTCTGTTATTCTACTTTGGATGATATTTATCAAAGATTTTGGAACACCAAGAGTAACAAGTCCTGAACCGCTCTTAATGCAAGATTTGGC
>JAOAEO010000003.1 GCA_026416735.1 Thermodesulfovibrionales bacterium | reverse complement strand
GTCCAAGGCTGCACAAAAAAACTACAAGGATATAACGGTACACATTAAGGTAGATACAGGCATGGGTCGCATGGGATTCATTAATGATCCGGTTGATAATATCTGTGAGATCGCTGAATTAAAGGGGCTAAAGATCTCTGGGGTAATGAGCCACTTTTCTGATTCCGACTCTACTGATCAGTCTTTCGCAA
The DNA here is from genome assembly GCA_026416735.1 of Thermodesulfovibrionales bacterium. GTDB lineage: Bacteria > Nitrospirota > Thermodesulfovibrionia > Thermodesulfovibrionales > Dissulfurispiraceae > DYHD01. Next base: position 39,636 of record JAOAEO010000003.1, on the reverse strand, counting down.
AGTTACAGATCGAGAGATTTAATTTACTTAGGAAACAATTAGTAGAAAGAGGGATAAAGGTAAAAATATTCCATATGGCAAATAGCGCTGCTATTGTCTCTTTGCCAGAGTCCCATTTTGATGCGGTCAGGCCTGGTCTAATACTTTATGGCGTTTCACCCTTTGATAATCAAAGCAGTGCAATGTCAAATATTTTACTAACACCTGCTATGTCTGTAAAAACAAGATTAGTCTCCATTAGAAAGGTTCCGTCGGGCACCCCCATTAGTTATGGGAGAACCTTTGTTACTAAGAGAGAAAGTCTAATTGGTGTAATTTCTATAGGTTATGCTGACGGGTTTTTTAGAGCTTTCTCAAATAATGCAGAGGTCTTAATTAGGGGTAAGAGATTGCCTGTCATAGGTAGAGTTTGTATGGATTTGACGATGATAGATTTAACTGATATAAAAGATGGAGTCGAGGAAAGCGATGAGGTTATCATTATGGGTAGACAAGGAACTGAATTTATCAGTGCTTCTGAATTAGCTTATAGAGCCAATACAATTCCTTATGAAATACTAACATCTTTGGGGAGAATGGCACAAAAAATTTATAAAGAATAAGCATAGTATTGGACATGACTATTAGGCAGAAGTAAAAATCAAAACTATTCTTTTATCAAGCCTGTTTGTCTTACTTGCCTTGTTATTAAGGTTTTTATTTGTAAGACATTTAGACCATAGCTTATGAGGCAGACTTTTCATGCAACTTATACCCTTAACCCCTTTGATGATCCATTCCTTTTTATAAGAATTTTGAGGGAAAGGAAAGCTTTGCTTTTTGATGTAGGTCATATTAGCTCTCTTGAGCCAGGTAATCTTTTAAAGGTAACCGATGTCTTTGTGACTCATACCCATATTGACCACTTTATTGGATTCGATATGATATTAAGATTAGTTCTTAGAAGAGAGATGCCTTTGAGGATCTATGGACCTGAAGGAATAATTGGTTGTATAGAGGGTAAGTTAAATGGTTATACTTGGAATCTTATAAGGGATTATCCCCTAAAGATCGAGGTTTTTGAAATTAAAAATAGCAATATATACCATTCGAGTTTTCATGCAGAAAACCAGTTTAAGAGAGCTGATAACGAAAGTTGGGAATTTAAAGGTGTATTGTATAAAGATACCCTTTACACAGTTAGGGGGTTACAGCTTACTCATCAAATACCAGTCCTTGCTTTTTCGCTATTAGAGGATTACCATATCAATATTAATAAAGAAAAATTATCGGAGATTGGTCTTTCTGTTGGTCCGTGGCTTTCAGATTTTAAGAGGTCTTTACGGATTAACTACGATATGGAAAGTGGTTCTTTGTTGCAAGATGATGTGACTTTTGAAGTGAAGGGTCGTTTATATTCTCTTGCTCAGTTGTTGCCTATAGCCATTATTACTAAGGGTCAAAAGATATCTTATGTTATGGATGTCTCACCTACAGAGGAGAATTTTGAAAGGCTTAAAGAATTTATTAGAGATTCTGACTATCTCTTCTGTGAAGGATATTTCCTCGAAAGGGATAGACAAAGAGCTATAGAGAGACACCATCTAACAGCAGCTGATGCTGGACGGCTTGCCCGAGAGGCTGGAGTTAAAAATTTGATACTAATACATTTTTCGCCAAAATACATAAATTGTCCCCAAGATTTGTATGACGAAGCAATGAAGGAATTTAAAAAATGAACATAAAAGTAAAAGATATTTTAATTAATTATTTAATGGAGCCAGACATATGTTGCCTTATATAGTTGTCACTAATGACGATGGTATATTATCTCCTGGGTTACAAGTGCTCTTTGAGGCGATGAATCAGATAGGTGAAGCATTCATAGTCGCTCCTGATAGGGAAAGGAGTGCAGTGAGCCACGCCCTTACTTTACACAGACCATTAAAGGTAGAAGAGGTAAGAAGAAAGGTCTTCAGTGTAAACGGCACTCCAACCGATTGTGTTGCTTTAGCAATCAATAAGATTTTACCTAAGAAACCTGATCTGATAGCTTCTGGGATAAACAGTGGGGCAAATCTTGGTGATGATATAACATACTCTGGAACTGTCTCTGCTGCAATTGAGGGTACCATTTTAGGGGTTCCCTCTTTTGCTATCTCTTTGGCAGGTAGCAGGCCCTTTTTCTACGAAAGCGCTGTCCCCTTTGCAATTATGATTGCTAAATATATTCTTGATAAATCTTTACCTTATGATACCTTGCTCAATGTAAATGTCCCAAATGTGCCTCTGGATACGATAAAAGGTGTTAAATTTACGAGGCAAGGGAAGAGAATTTATGATAATGCTATTAAAGAAGTTTTTTCTCCTTGGGGGGATAAACATTATTGGATAGGTGGAGGAGATCCCTATTGGGAGCATGGCGAAGATATGGATATACAGGCTATTATTGAGAGATATGTATCAATTACCCCAGTACATCTCGACCTTACTAATTATGAAGCTCTCGAATATTTAAAAAAAACTTGGCAGATAGATGGGAAGGATTGGAAGTAATAAATACGATGTAATTATTGTTGGAGCGGGTCCGGCTGGGATTTTTTCGTCGATAGAATTAGTAAGGAATGCTCCAAATTTGAAGATACTAATTATCGAAAGGGGTAAGGATATTAACAGTCGTAAATGCCCTTTAAGCTCTGGTAGAGGGAAATGTCTTTCCTGTTCTATCTGCCAATTAATAAGTGGTTGGGGTGGTGCAGGTGCCTTTAGTGACGGAAAACTTAATCTCTCCTCCGAGATAGGAGGTTTTTTGAATAGATATATAGACGCAGAGACTTTGAAAAATTTAATAGGCTATGTAGACAGTATTTATTTGGAGTACGGAGCTCCTGTCTATTTATATGGAGTGGATGAGCAAGAGATAAAGTCTCTTAAGGAAAAGGCTCTTCTTAGTGAGCTTCTGCTAATACCTTCCAAAGTGAGACATATTGGAACGGATAGATGTAGAGTAGTTTTGGGTAACATGTGGCAAGATTTGAAAGAAAAGCTTACTGTATTCTTTGAATCTGAGGCTGAAAGGATTCTTGTAAAGGATAGGAAAGTTATAGGGGTAAGGTTGAAAGATGGGAAGGAGTTTTTTGCTGACTTTGTGATCCTTGCTCCAGGCAGGGCCTTTTCTAAATGGCTTGAGAGTGAATCTAAGAGACTTGGTTTGACATTGTTAAAAAATCCTGTAGATATAGGAGTTAGGGTCGAAACCCCCGCCAATGTATTTGAACATATTACCAAGATAGTCTATGAGCCTAAGCTTGTTTTTTATTCAAAGAAGTTCGATGACAAGGTAAGGACTTTCTGTTTCAATCCCTATGGTGTAGTAGTTAAGGAGCATCTAAATAGATTATGGACTGTAAACGGACATAGTTATGCTGAAATTAAAACGGATAATACCAATTTTGCTCTGCTTGTTAGCACCTATTTTACAGAACCCTTTGATGAACCTATCTCCTATGGGATGCATATAGCTCAGCTTGCCAATTTCCTTGGTGGTGGCGTGATTGTTCAAAGACTTGGTGATCTGAGAAGAGGTCGTCGCTCCACTCCTGAGAGGATATCTAAGGGAATGGTTGAACCCACCCTGAAAGATGCGACCCCAGGAGATTTAAGCTTTGTTTTACCCTATCGCCATCTATCTAACATTTTAGAGATGCTTGAGGCATTAGAGAATATCGCCTCTGGTGTAAATTCAAGGCATACTTTACTTTATGGTGTGGAGGTGAAGTTCTATTCTATGCAACTGAAACTTACCCCTTCTCTTGAGACTGAAATAGATAATCTCTTCGCAATAGGAGATGGTGCGGGGGTTAGTAGGGGGCTAATTCAATCTTCCGTATCGGGTGTAATAGCTGCAAGTGAGGTATTAAAGAGATATGGAAAGAGAAGGAGGAAATTTGGAGAAAAGCAATGAGGGATTTTGAGAGACTTCGTAATCTGATGGTTGAGACTCAATTAATTCCAAGAGGTATAAAAGATAAAAGATTGCTTGATGTTATGAGAAAAGTGCCGAGACACCTTTTTATTCCAGAAACATCTTGGGATGATGCCTATGAAGACATGGCATTACCCATAGGAGAGAATCAAACAATTTCACAACCCTATATGGTAGCTATAATGACAGAGCTTCTCGAATTAAAAGGTGATGAAAGGGTACTAGAGATTGGCACTGGTTCAGGTTATCAAGCAGCAATTTTAGGTGAATTAGCAGGGGAGGTATATACTATCGAAAGAATAGAAGCCTTAGCACATAAGGCAAAAAATAGGCTCGGAGAGATGGGGTATACAAATATTTATGTGGTCATAGGAGATGGCTCTAAAGGATTGCCAGAAAAATCTCCTTTTGATCGAATAATTATAACTGCTGCTACTCCTGAGATACCCGAATGCTTAAAGAGTCAGTTAGCAGAAGGGGGTATAATAGTTGCCCCAGTGGGTCAGAGATTTTCTCAAATTTTGATTAAGGCGAAAAAGATTAAGGGAACATTTAAGCAGGAGTATCATACCCCTTGTATCTTCGTGCCTTTGATTGGGGAATATGGATGGAAAGAATAAAATAAGGTTTACCTCAGCTTAAGTTCCGTTAAGCTCTTTAACAGATAGTCGATCTCTTCAGATGTATGGGCTGCCGTGACAGAAAACCTTATCCTTGGTATTTTTACTGTAGGTGGTCTGATTCCTGGCGCATAAATATGTTTTTTTCTAAGCATTTCTGACAATATGTTCACATTCTCAACGGCATCCTCCGAATATAGATGGGGAGGTACTAAAGGTATAATAGGTGTTTGGCTCTTGAGGGTGTTGAATCCTAATTTTTTCAATCCGTTAAAGAGCCGTTGTCGGTTTTCCCACAAAGAGTCGATCAAGGAGAAGTCGCTCTCAACGATCTCCAATGCTTTAATAGAAGCTGCCACAATGGTAGCGGGTAATGCAGTAGAAAAGATCAACCCCCTACTTTTGTTTATTAGCCATTTTATTATCTCTTTATCGGCAGCTATGAAAGCTCCAAAGGACCCTAAAGCTTTAGAGAAGGTGCCCATTTGAATTATCCAATTTGTTGGGTTAAGCCCAAAATGGTATAGAGCTCCCCGACCATTGCCAAGTACTCCTGTGCCATGGGCATCGTCTAAGTATAAAATAGCATCGTTTTCAAGGCAAATGTTATATAAGTCTTTTAGAGGAGCAATATCTCCATCCATACTAAAGACTGTATCTGTAATTACGATCTTTCTTCTGCCTTCTTCTTTTTTTATCAATTCAGAGAGGTGGTTCATATCAGTGTGTCTATAAATAATCTTTTTTGCTGCGCTTAGCCTACAGCCATCGATGATACTGGCATGATTAAGTTCATCACTAAAAATGACTGACTTTTCATCACTTATGGCAGGAATGACACTTGTGTTTAGAGTATATCCAGAATTGAAAATTAACGCAGCTTCGGTTCCTTTAAATTTTGCTACTTTCTTTTCCAGTTCTTGGTGTAATTCTGTCCCACCCGAAAGGAGCCGCGAGGCACCAGCTCCTATACCAAATATTTCGATAACTTCTTTAACGGCTTCAATTACTCTTTGATTGTGCGAAAGACCTAAATAATCATTTGAAGAAAAATTAACAAATTTCTGCCCCTCTATTAATATATGAGATAAACTCTTTGACTTAAAATCAAAGGGGAAAGATTTATCTAAAGCGTCTTCTTTATAGAAGTGTTCTCTATAAGCGTTTCTGTCTTTTATTACCCTTAAAAGCTTTTTTTGTATTAGTTTTTCGATTTCCTCTTTAAACATAGAAGACTTGCAAATGAGAATATAAGATTCAATATTTAGTATGACTTTTTGACCATACTACATTATATTGGGTCATAAAATTTCTCTTGACTTATATCTTAAATAATTATATCATGTAGAAAAAAGTGGTAAAAAGTGGAAATATATGCCCTCCTTTATCGGTAAATATTATCACACTTTAGACTCAAAGGGCAGAATTATGTTGCCTATCCCTTTGAGGGAAGTTCTCTATAAGAAATATAACACAGATAAACTGTACATAACCAATTCTGCCTTTGACAGATGTTTACACCTTTATCCCTCAGAGGAGTGGATGCGTCTCGAAGAGAAGATAAGAAATTTACCGAAAATGGATGAAGCCGTTAAGTTTTTTTTGAGAAGGGTTGTCGCTTCTGCGGCTGAAGTGACCTTAGATAAGCAAGGCAGGGTCCTTATTCCCTATGAGCAAAGACGGGATGCAAATATTAATAATGAGGTTGTTATAGTGGGTCAGATAGACAAGATTGAGATATGGGAGAAGACTGAGTGGGATGCAGTAGCCGATCCTTCAAAAATAGATAAAAAGGATTTCGAGGCAAAACTGATAAGTTATGGCATTTAAGGGGGTTAACGTGCTCCATGAAGTAAAGGAGGAGAAGAAAGATATCGTTAGAGATTCCCAAGTCTTTGAGTATCCTTTCCATAGAGTCGGCAGGTCCTTTTTTGAGAAGGCGGTTGAAGAGATGCTTTTAGTTCAAAAGAGGATTATAGAAGAGATGGGCAATGAATCAAAAGGGCTTTAAATATTTTAGGTTCTGTGGAGATCCATAGGGCAGTTTTAGTTAAGGAGGTTGTTGAATTTTTAGTAATTAAGGAAGAGGGTGTTTATATAGATGCTACAGCTGGTTTTGGTGGACACTCAAGAGCGATTTTATCAAAACTCAATAATAAAGGCTTTTTAGTTGGGATCGATAGAGATAGCGAGGCGGTAAAGTATCTTTCAGAGAGCATAAAGGATTCGAGGTTTAGAATAATAAAGGGTAATTTTGCCAGTTTAAAAGAGCTGATTAGAGGTATAGGCATTGACAAAGCGGATGGGATTTTATTTGACCTTGGAGTTTCTCTATTCCAACTAAAGGAATTAGATAGAGGGTTTAGTTTTTTGTCTGATGCGAGGTTAGATATGAGGATGGATACTTCACAAAAGCTCGATGCTTGGGAGATCGTTAATAGATATCCACAAAGGGAGCTCGAACGGATTTTTAAGGAGTTTGGGGAGGAATCCCACGCTAAAAGAATTGCAAGGGCAATCGTCAAAAAGAGAGAAAGAGATGGCATCAATACCTGCAAAGAATTAGCCTCCCTCGTGGAGAGGATTTATGTTCGTAGAGGTAGACTGCATCCAGCAACAAAGGTATTTCAAGCTCTAAGGATTGAAGTTAACGAAGAGCTCAAATGTCTTCAAAGGGGACTTATTGAGGCTTATGAATTGCTAAATAGCGGTGGCAGGCTTTGTGTTATTTCTTATCATTCTCTTGAGGACAGGATTGTGAAGAATTTTTTAAAGGATTACGCCTCTACTAAGAAAATGGTGGTAATAACGAAAAAACCTATTCTTCCCTCAATAGAAGAGAGGTTAATTAATCCTTCCAGTAGAAGTGCAAAATTAAGAGTAGGTGAGAAGGTATGAGAAAGAGAAGGAAAAGAAATTTTTATTGGTTTCTATTTAAATCTTTTCTAATGGTTCTTCTAATATCCTCTATCTTTTTAATACTAACGCAAAAGAGTACCTTTACAAATATAGAATATAGGATAAGCAAACTCGAAAAAAAGAAGGTAGAACTCTTAAAAGAAAAGAAGTATCTTCTTATGGCAAAGGTAAGTCTTGCATCCATCGGGAATATTAAAGGAGCCAACGCAAAAGGTGAAGGATTTTATTTTCCTGATCGGAAAAAGATTATCTATGTGAGGACCATCGATCAACCAGAACCACTACCTGCTTCATATCCCACTGAGAGTAAAACTTCGATTAAATGAAGGCGCTCAGCGTATTGGTTATAGTCTGAAGTTGACAGAATTTAAGATCTCAGAAGGACTGATTTATTGTAAAAACCCCTTTAATTCAAGGCTAAAAGGATATTGTGAGAACGAGGTTAATAATTATTGCTTGTCTTATCTCTTCTGTTTTTCTGGCCGTAGTAATAAGACTTGTTGATATTATGTTGTTAAATCACTCTTTATATGTTCAGATGGCAAAGATGCAGCAGATCAAAATAGAAGAAATCCCGATAAAGAGAGGTCTCATCTTCGATAGAAAGGGTAGAGAACTTGCTATAAACGTCGATATGGAATCGATATATTGCAATCCTTCTGAAATAGGAGAATCCCAGATCCATAAAGTTGCTACAGAATTATCTACGATTATGGGCAAAGATAGAGAAACAGTTTTGTCTAAACTCAAAGCAAATTCTAAATTCAGCTGGATTGAGCGAAAGGTTTCTCCTGAAATTGCTGAGAAAATTAAGAATTCCAAGATAAAGGGAGTGGGTTTAATTACTGAAAGCAAGAGATTTTATCCAAAGGGCAGTTTAGCCTCCCATCTGATCGGCTATGTCGATATCGATAACAAGGGGATTGAAGGAATCGAGAGTAAATATGATAGAGAACTAACGGCTGTAAATCAAGCAACTGTATCATATTATAGGGATGCCAAAGGGAATCTTCTCTCAAAGGGGGTATTGAGAGAGATTAGAGGCAATAATATTATTCTAACTATAGATGAGGGGCTTCAATTTATTTTAGAAAGGAATCTCGATGAAGCCGTTCGACAGTGGAGAGCCTCTTATGCTTCTGCCATAATGATGGATCCTTTCACAGGTGAGATATTAGCGATGGCTAATAGTCCTTCCTTCAATCTTAATAATCCAGCTACTGTAAAAGCCGATATGAGGAAGAATCGAGCTATAACTGATTGCTATGAACCTGGCTCAACCTTTAAAATAATAGTTGGCGCTGCGGCATTAGAAGAGGGGTTAGTTAAACCTAATATAAGATATGATTGTTCGGCAGGTTATATAGAGGTCGGTGGTAAGAGAATCAAAGATGTCCACAGGCATGGTGTTCTCACTTTTCAAGAGGTGATACAGAAGTCTTCTAATGTAGGGACAATAAAGATAGCTTTATCTCTTGGTAAAGAGAGGCTTTATGAATACATAAAGAAATTTGGTTTTGGGGAAAAGACAGGAATCGATATAATAGGTGAGGTATCGGGATGGGTAAGACCACCAGCTAAATGGTCAGGTATGTCTATTGGTTCCATTGCAATTGGTCAAGAGGTAGCTGCTACTCCTTTACAAATATTGAGGGCATATTCGGTAATTGCAAACGGAGGTCTACTTGTAAAACCCTATTTAGTCTCGGAGATTCAATCCCCTGAGGGAGTTACACTTTATAAGGCGGTTCCTGAGACAAAAAGAGTCTTGAGAGAAGAAACAACGATGGAGTTTAAATCTATATTAACTACAGTTACAGAGGTTGGTGGGACTGCAAAGGAGGCTTCTGTTGATGGAAACATAGTAGCTGGCAAGACAGGCACTGCTCAAAAGTTTGATCCAATTACTAAAAGATATTCCAAGATTAATTATGTTAGTTCCTTTGTGGGTTTTGTCCCAGTAGATAAACCGAAGATAGCTTTAATTGTTGTTGTTCATGATCCGAAGGGCCATATTTATGGTGGTATAGTGGCTGCACCTATCTTTAGAAAGATTGCGAATGATGCCCTCTCATATTTAGAGGTTCCTCGAGACGATGTAAAAGATAAAAATATTTTAGTTACATCAACAAGATGAAGATTGAGGATTTTTGTTTAGATGGGTTTCAGCTATCGGGTAATCTTAGGGGAGAAATACGAGGTATCACCTATGATTCAAGAATGGTAAAAGAAGGAGATCTCTTTGTAGCCATTAGAGGTGAAAATTCCGACGGACATCGTTTTATTCCAGATGCCATTAGAAGAGGTGCTAATGCAGTAGCCTATGAATTGAATGAATCTATAGATATTATAGATAATCATCGCAATATTACATGGATTGGTGTCCCCGATAGCAGAGACGCTCTCGCTAAATTGTCTCATATCTTTTATAAAAAACCTTCGAATCAATTAACTTTAATAGGAATCACCGGTACCAATGGTAAAACGACGACTTCATACATTGTAAAGAATTGTTTTGAAAGGAGTGGCTATAGAGTTGGTTTAATTGGTACTATAGGATACTATATTGGGAATGATTTTTTCGAGGCTCATCACACAACTCCTCAGGCTTCAGATTTTCAGTTTTTTTTGAGGCGCATGGTTGATCAAGGATGCCATTATGCGGTAGCGGAGGTCTCTTCTCATGCCTTATCTCAGCGAAGAGTAGATTATTCTCAGTTTAAAGTGGCTGTATTTACTAATCTAACCCATGATCATTTGGATTACCATAAAACGATGGAAGATTATTATAAGGCTAAGAAGAGACTCTTTTCTGAACTCTTAATTGATAGTGGCATTGCTATAATTAATATCGATGACCCTTACGGAGAGAGACTTTATAGAGAGATCAGAGAAGAAAGAAAAAGTTTGGCTTCTATTATAACCATAGGTATTCATAATCCTGAAGCAAATATAAAGGCATGTAATATAAAGACAACATTTAGAGGGAGTACTTTTGAGTTAATTTTTGAAAAGTTTTCAAAGGAACTCTCAACTATGACAGTTGTACGCACTAATTTACTCGGGTTACCTAATGTCTATAACATGCTTGCTGGTATTTCTGTAGCCCTCTCATTGGGGTTGCCCATGGGTTTAATACAAGAGGCTATAGCTCAGATGGAACCTGTAGAAGGTAGATTTCATAAAATAGATATAGGACAGGATTTTTTGGCTATTGTCGATTATGCTCATACGCCAGATGCTCTGGAGGGACTTCTTAATACTGCAAGAAGATTACTAAAAGACAATACTCGGTCAGGTAAAGAAAAAATTATAACCGTCTTTGGTTGCGGAGGTAATAGAGATAAGTCAAAACGCCCGAAGATGGCAAATATTGCAACAGATTTGAGCGACTTTGTGATAATGACTACCGATAATCCAAGATTTGAAGATCCTCTCGACATAATTGAAGATATGGAGAGGGGTGCCTTGAAAGGTAATTATGTAATAATTCCAGATCGAAGACTTGCGATCGAGATGGCAGTGAATATGGCTTCCCGTGGAGATATTTTGGTAGTGGCAGGTAAAGGGCATGAGAATTATCAAGAGGTTAGAGGTGTTAAGTTTGAATTTAGCGATGCGATTGAGCTGAAAAACGCAATTCTTAAGAAAAGGAAGTAATATCGATATGGGCATATTATTTACCAGTGAAGATATCATAAAGGCTACCCAGGGATTCTTGGCTATCGAATCTTGCAGGGAGTTCACTGGTATTTCTATAGATTCAAGAACTATAAATGATGGAGAGTTGTTTATAGCTTTAAAGGGAGATAATTTTGATGGGCATGATTTTGTAAAAGAAGCTTTAAAGAGAGGTAGTGGAGTTGTTGTAAAGGAGGAATGGTTTAAAAATAACATCCCCCGAGGAACCGATAAAACTTACATAATTGTTAAAAATACTTTGAGAGCCCTACAGGACATAGCAGCTTTTCTGAGGGGGAAATTCAATGGACAAGTTATAGCTGTAGTCGGTAGTAATGGAAAGACTACTACTAAGGAGATATTAGCTGATATTTTGGAGGGGAATTTTAAAATCTTAAAAACAAAAGGTAATTTAAATAATCATATTGGTATGCCCCTTTGCATGTGTCAATTAGATAAAGATAAAGAGATTTTGCTGGTAGAGATGGGGACTAATAAGCCTGGGGACATCTCAGATCTCTGTAGAATAGCTTTGCCTCATATAGCGGTTATTACCAATATAGGCTACGAACATATCGAGGGTTTTGGTTCGTTAGAAGGAGTTAGAGAGTCCGAATTCGAAATCCTTCCTTTTGTAAGCACTGTGATTGTTAATAATGATGACAAGTTTCTCATGGAAGGGCTTCATGATAGATATAGAGGTAAAGTTATAACCTTTGGTATTAATCACCCTTCAGATGTCTATGCTACTAATATAGATCTCCGTGAAGGTTGCACATCTTTTTGTCTAAATGCAATTGAAGGATCGATCGACGTAGAATCTAAACTTACTGGAATATTCAATCTTTATAACTGTCTTGCAGCATCTGCAGCGGCTTTATATATGGGTTTGAATTTAGAAGAGATAAAAAGAGGTATAGAATCCTTTCAGGGTGTACGACTAAGATTTGAAATAAGAAGACTTAATGGAGCAACTCTTTTATACGATGTTTATAATGCTAACCCTTCTTCTATGGAGGCTTCAATTAATGAAATGGTCAGAATCTTCTATAATCAAATATCTCCGAAGAAATATAATAGGATGATAGCCGTTTTAGGCGATATGCTTGAATTGGGGAACTACTCCATAAGGGCTCATGAGAATTTGGGTAAATATCTTTCAGACCTTAATATAGATATATTTATTGCTGTTGGCAAAAGGATGAAATATGCCCTTACTTATTTTAAAGGTATCGGATATGGTGTAGATGATTCGACTGAGGGTGGTAAGATTTTAGCTAACTTCATAAAAGAGGGCGATCTGGTCTTGATCAAAGGTTCAAGAGGAATGAAAATGGAGAACGTCCTTTCGGAATTAGAGAGGAATTTATAACAATGCTTTATGAGTTGCTTTACGACTTACATATTTACTTTTCACCCTTCAATGTCTTCAGATATATTACTTTTAGGACAGCTCTTGCTGTTTTTACTGCTCTCTTTATAACGCTTGCAATAACACCTTATGTAATTCAATGGCTGAAGAGGATCAGCATGACCCAGCAGATAAGGGATGACGGACCTCAGAACCACTTCTCTAAGGCAGGCACTCCTACCATGGGTGGTGTAGTTATTCTATTAGCTATCACTGTTTCTATGATTATGTGGGGCAACTTCAGTAATAATTATGTCTGTGTTATTATGTTTGCCCTTCTTTGCTTCGGTCTAATAGGATTTGTTGATGATTATTTAAAAGTTATTAAGAGGAATTCCAAAGGGTTGAGGGCTAAATATAAGTTTACTGCTCAAACAATCGTTGCCCTTTCTATATGTATGCTTCTTTATTATGATTCATCTGATCCATACAGCACAGTATTGAGCGTTCCTTTCTTTAAAAAATGGCTCTTCGATCTTGGCATCTTTTATATTTTTTTTGCTGTATTTGTTATTGTAGGTGCCTCTAACGCGGTTAATTTAACTGATGGAATAGATGGATTGGCAATAGGACTCGTTGCCATAGCAACGATTGCATATGCTGGTTTCATATATGTTTCTGGGCATGCTGTCTTTGCAAGGTATTTGCAGGTAATCTATCTTCCGGGGATAGGTGAACTAACTGTCTTTTGTGGTGCCATGCTTGGGGCTTCCTTAGGATTTCTTTGGTATAATGCTCATCCAGCTGAGCTCTTTATGGGAGATGTAGGAGCTTTAGGTTTGGGTGGAGCGTTAGGTACCCTCGCTGTCATGACCAAACATGAAATTGTTCTTGCTGTTGTTGGTGGTATTTTTGTGTTAGAGACTATATCGGTCGTTATGCAAGTGGCATACTTCAAATGGACTGGAAGGAGGATCTTTAAAATGGCACCTCTGCATCATCATTTTGAATTAAAGGGATGGAAAGAACCTAAGATAATAGTTAGATTCTGGATAATTGGAATTGTTTTAGCCTTGATTAGTCTTTCAACTCTAAAACTGAGGTGATAAATGACTTTAAATTTTATTAAAACAGAGGATTTTAAAAAGTTAGCTTTTTTGTTTTCGTTTTTTTTGGTTATAGGTCTTTTTTCTGAAAATGTAAAAGCAGAGGATATAAGGGCTAAAGCTGCAGTTGTTATTGATAGTAACTCTGGCAGAATTCTGTACGCAAAGAACCCCTATTTGAGACTACCTCCAGCGAGCACCACCAAGCTCTTAACTGCTATGGTAGTTTTAGACCACATTAGACCTGATGCAGTGGTGACTATAAGTAAAAATGCTTCAAATGTACAGTCAGTACCTCCCCGTCTCATTGCTGGCGAGAAGTATACAGTAAGAGATCTGCTATATCTCTCTTTAATGAGGTCAGTAAACGGAGCTGCCGTTGCTCTCGCTGAAGCTGTCGCTGGTGACGAAGATAGGTTTGTGATGATGATGAATGAGAAGGTCCGTTTATTGGGTTTAGAAGATACAAGATTTATAAATTCTTCAGGTCTGCCGGGTCGAGGTCAATATACAACTGCTTATGAACTCGCTCTCCTAATGAGGGCCTCCTTAAACTATCCTGACATAGTGGAGATCATCAATACTAAAGCTAAGGAGATCTCGAACGGTAACGGAAGACAATCTCTTATAAAAAATACTAATTATATTCTTTGGATGAACGATGACCATATCGGCGGCAAAACTGGTTACACCCGTGCCGCTGGACACTGCCTTGTGAGTGCCGAAAGGAGAGGTGAAAATGTATTAATTACCGTTATCTTAGGTGATATTAAGAGGGATGATCTATGGCATAATACCCTCTATCTTCTTTCTAAGGCTGAGGATACCTTGCGTCTAAACACTTCTCCCATTATTTATACCGCTGATGTAAAACATAGACCCGTTTTATTTACATCAGTGAAGAAAAAAGATGTTTCCAAAAAGAGTAGGAAATTAACTGCTAAGATGAAAAACAAAGCAAAGAAGAGTGTAAAAGCTAAAAAATCGGTATAGATATAGATAATGTTACACATGGATTACGAAGGTAAAAAAGTCACAGTAGTAGGGCTTGCTAAAAGCGGTATAGGTGCTGCAAATTTATTGTCGAGATTGGGCGCTAAGGTAACAGTAACTGATATCAAAGGCAAGAAAGACCTTGAGCTTAACTTAAAGGAACTGAAGTATGATATAACCTTAGTGCTTGGAGAACATCCTAACTCTGTGTTTGAAGAGGCTGATCTGATAGTTCTTAGTCCCGGTGTTCCTATGTATTTAGACCCCATACAGAGAGCTCTAAAAAGGGGTATAGAGGTTATCGGCGAGTTGGAGTTAGCATATAGAATGATAATAACTTATGGAGAGTCATCAAAAATTCTTTCTATTACTGGTACCAATGGTAAATCTACTGCAACATCTCTTCTATATAATATATTGAGAGATAACGGTTTTCAGGTAATTGTGGGTGGTAATATAGGATATGCTTTAACAGAGATAATATATGAATTAATCAATCAAGGGAAAGGATTCCAAAAGGATTATTATGTGACTGAGGTTTCCAGCTTTCAGCTTGAATCTATTAGAGACTTTAGGCCCTTTGGTTCGACAATTTTAAATATAACCCCTGATCATTTAGATCGTTATGATTCGATGTCTTCTTATATAGATGCGAAATGTAGAATCTTTTTGAACCAGACGGAGGGTGATTTCTTAGTTCTTAATGCTGATGACCCCGCAACCAATGAGATATTATTTAGATATCAAACCAAATTTGGAGTTAAAGAGACAAAACCAGAGATTTTCTATTTCAGCAGAAAGAAGAGAGTTGAAGGTGCCTATTATTTAGAGGATGAGAAGGTGATAAATTTCTATTTGCCATCCCATAAGATCGCTAAAATTAAGACAAATCTTCGTGACTTACCAAAAGATTTTTGTCTAAGACCTCAATCTTTCAAGATTAGGGGAGTACACAACATAGAGAATGTTATGGCTGTTAGCTTAATGGCTTTGTTGTGTGGGAGTACCCCAGAGACTATCTCAAATACCCTAAGGTATTTTGCTGGTTTGGAACATAGGCTTGAGTTTGTTCGAGATTTAAAGGGGGTGGTTTTCATCAATGACTCTAAAGGAACGAATGTAGGTGCAGTTATGAAATCCCTCGAGAGTTTTGAAAGTCCCATAATACTTATAGCTGGTGGGAGGGATAAACATAGTGATTTCGGCCTTCTTAGACCTTTCATAAAGGGGAAGGTAAAGGCTTTGATTCTAATAGGGGAGGCAAAGGAAAAGATTAGAAAAGCTGTAGGAGATCTTACGGAGGTTTTTATAGAAAACGATATGGATGGAGCTGTTAAGAAAGCTTACTCTATTGCTGTATCTGGAGATGTAGTTCTATTGTCTCCAGCCTGCGCGAGTTTTGATATGTTTGAAAACTTTGAAGATAGGGGAAGAAAATTTAAAAAAGCTGTGTGGAGTTTATGAGTAGTAGTGATCAGAGGTATATTCTTTTAAATGTTTTTGTTTTAATACTTATTGGGTTGATAGCTGTGTACAGTTCTACTTCTATAGAATTTCCTGAAGGCAAAACGAACCAATTTTATTATTTTAAAAAGCAGCTGTTGATATTGACTTTTGGAATAATTGTAATGTTCATAGCCTATAAATTAAAATTGGAATTTTTCAGGAGGATGGCTTTACTCTTTATTTTCATATCTTTGGTTGTACTCCTTTTAGTTTTTACAAATCTTGGCGTTACAGTGAAGGGAGCTACAAGATGGATTAAAGTGGCTTTCTTTTCCTTTCAGCCATCTGAGTTAGTCAAACTCTCTATGATAGTTTTTCTTGCTTGGTATATGAGTAGAGAATCCTTCAAAAAAGATAGTTTTTTGAGTTTTATCATTCCCATTTGTGTTATGGCAGTTTATCAATTTATTTTTTTAATGCAACCTGACTTCGGTGCAACTATCAGTTTAGCAGTTCTTACGATCACTATGCTTTTTTTAGGTGGGGTTCCTTTAAGATATATAGGTGGTTTAAGCGTCTTTGCAGTAGCCCTATTTGCTATTTTATTGTTTGCAAAACCTTATAGGGTTAAGAGACTACTTGCCTTTCTCGATCCTTGGAACGATCCTTTAGGTAGCGGTTTTCAATTGATTCAGTCATACATAGCCCTTGGGAGTGGTGGGCTGACTGGGGTTGGCTTGGGCGAAGCTCGACAAAAACTCGCCTTTCTTCCTGAAATCCATACAGATTTTATCTTTTCCCTTATAGGTGAAGAGGGTGGGTTCTTGGCTGTTTTAGTGGTGGTTTTGCTTTTCTTCCATCTTTTTTATAGAGGCGTTAAAATAGCCTTAAAAACGACAGAGCCCTTTGCATATTTTATAGTTTGTGGGACCACTTTAATGATAACTCTTCAAGCTTTGATTAACTTCCTTGTTACCACAGGCTTAGCTCCGACGAAGGGACTTCCCTTGCCTTTTATTAGTTATGGCGGCTCAGCTCTAATAGTAAATATGGCTGCAGTGGGTTTATTACTCAATGTTGCAAAAAATCAGGAAGGCTTCGTTAATCAAATGGTAGATAACAGTGGTAGTTATGAAATAAAAAAGTTTAAGAGAGTTAAGAATTTAGGGGGTACAAGGCAGTGGCAAAGGGCCTTTGGTTATAGGTTTTGCTCTGCACTCCGTTATAAAAGGGATTCCCTTTAGTAAATCCTATGAAGGTTATAATTGCTGGTGGTGGTACAGGTGGTCATCTCTTCCCTGGGATTGCTTTAGCGGAAGCGCTTGTAGAGAGAGGTATTTCCTCTAAGGACGAGATATTCTTTGTTGGAACTGTTTATGGTATTGAGGCTCGGGTTATACCTAAAGAGTCCTATCCCTTAAGATTCATAAGATCTTATGGGATGGTTGGTAAATCCTTTTTTGGTAAGCTTAAGGCTTTTTTATTTACTTTTTTTGGGGTTATCGATTCCTTTCGGCTTCTTCGAATTATTAAACCACAGATAGTCATAGGGGTTGGTGGCTACGCCTCCTTTAGCACAGTTTTTACTGCTCGTCTTATTGGTATTCCAACTACAATACTTGAGCAGAATTCTTACCCAGGGTTAGCCAACAAAATTTTAGGTAGGTTTGTGGATGCTATTGCAGTTACCTACCAAGAAAGTATTGCCTATTTCCCCTCTCATAAGACCTATCTAACAGGAAATCCAGTAAGGAAAAATATAATCTTTAAAGATAAGAGGTTGGCTTGTTCAGCCTTTGCATTAGATCATGGAAGGTTTACTATACTTATTTTTGGAGGAAGTTCAGGAGCGAGTAGTATAAATAGGGCATTAGGTGGGGCGTTGAATTACTTAGTAGATTTGAGGCAAAATATACAGCTCATTCACCAAACGGGCTTTGCAGATTATGATTTCATTAAGGAGGTATACAGGGAATTAGGCTTTAAGGCTTTTGTAGCTCCTTTCATTTACAAAATGGCAGAAGCTTATTGTGCTGCAGATCTTGTTGTGTGTAGGGCTGGGGCTACTACTTTAGCTGAGCTTACGGCTGTGGGCAAACCAGCCATATTGATCCCCTATCCTTATGCTGCTGGCAATCATCAAGAATTGAATGCTCGAAAGTTGGCTGATATGGGTGCTGCAAAGTTGATATTAGATAGAGAACTTAACGGGGATATCCTTGCAAAGGTTCTAAGGGAGCTTTATAATGATGACCATTTACGAAGTCAGATGCAGAAGATGTCTGCAGCCTTTGGTAAGCTAAATGCTGCTGATAAGATTATAGATATTCTTTTAAGTCTTAAAAAAACTGAGGGTTAGGCTTTGTTTTCCAGATATAAGGCGATACATTTCATAGGCATCGGTGGTATTGGTATGAGTGGTTTAGCAGAGATTCTACACAGACTTAATTATCAAGTTTCTGGGTCTGATATTAGGGAGTCAGAGACTACAAAGTATTTACAGAGTTTAGGTATAAAGGTTTTCATAGGTCATTCAGAGAGTAATATTAGTAAACCACATGTTGTTGTAATTTCATCAGCCATTTCACCTGATAATCCAGAGATTAAAGTAGCTAAGGAGCGAGGGATACCGGTAATTCCAAGAGCTGAAATGCTTGCTGAGTTAGGGAGGTTAAAATATGGAATCTTGATAGCAGGTGCCCACGGGAAGACTACAACAACTTCCCTCATAGCTACTATCTTAGCAGAGGCTGATTTAGACCCTACAATTGTTATCGGAGGTAAACTAAAGGCTATAGGGAGTAACGCAAAACTGGGGCAAGGCGATTTCATTGTAGCTGAAGCTGACGAGAGCGATGGATCCTTTCTAAAGCTCAATCCTACTATAGCTGTAATTACAAATATCGATTATGAACATTTAGATTTTTTCAAAAATATAGAAGAGCTTAAAAAAGCTTTTTTAAAATTCGCCAATAAGATTCCCTTTTATGGGACTACCATAGTATGTATTGAAAATGAACATACGAGAGAGATAATACCTTATTTTGAAAGAAAGTATATAACATATGGATACACTGAGGAAGCAGATTTTTATGCCAAAAACATTGTATCCTTCGGAAGGAATATGGAGTTTGATCTCTATGTTGGGAGGGAGCGTATAGATACTTTTTTAATACCGCTACCAGGTGAACATAATGTCCTCAATGCTCTTGCTGCAATAGCTACATCCCAGGAGTTACAGATACCCCTTACAACTATTAAAAGAGCTCTTGCAAGCTTTAGTGGAATTCAAAGAAGGTTTGAATTAAAGGGAGAAGGTAAGGGGATACAAATATTCGATGATTATGGACATCATCCTACCGAGATAAGGGCTACATTAAAAGCAGCGAGAAATTGTTTCAAAGAAAATAGATTAGTCGTTATTTTCCAACCCCACCGTTACACTCGAACGAGAGACCTTATGGATGAGTTCTCTCAATCCTTTGCAGAGGCTGATCTTTTATATTTGATGGATATTTATTCAGCAGGGGAAAAGCCAATTGATGGTGTAGACTCGAGGGTTCTTTTTGAGAAGCTATTAAGGAATAAAGTGGAGGGCATAAATTATATTCCTCAAAGAGATGAATTATTAGTTCATCTAAGAAACAACCTTCGGGAAGGCGATGTAGTTTTTACAATCGGAGCTGGTGATGTCTATAAAATTGGTGAAAAACTTTTGGAGATAATCAGCCTTGATGTATAACTCTTTAAGAGATTTTTGTATCGATAAAAATATTGAGACGAGATTTAATGAACCGATGTCTCTCCATACATCTTTAAAGATAGGTGGTAGAGCAGACGTTGTAGTTTTTCCTAAGGAAGAAGAATTACCCGATCTTATAAGTTTTTTGAACATTAATGGATTGCCCTATGTCATTATTGGAGGTGGAACGAATCTTTTGATCCTCGATGGAGGTATTGAAGGAGTTGTAATCTTCACAGAAAGAATGGATAAAATTATGAATATTGATGGAGGGAGATTGACCGTTCAGGGTGGATGCAGTTTACAGAGAGTAATCTCTCTTTGTGCTGAGCTGGGTCTATCTGGTATGGAAGGATTAGCTGGGATTCCGGGTTCAATCGGTGGAGCTATAGTTGGTAATTCTGGTTCCTTTGGTTATGAAATCAAGGATAATCTTGAATATATTAATGTTATTTCTACAGATTCTACCATGAGGAAAATCTTTAAGTCTGAGTTAGGCTTTAAATATAGAGGTTCTAACATCTCTTCTGATTGCATTATTACGAGTGCTACCTTCACTCTCGAGGTTAATGAACCAGCTGAGGTAAGAAAGGTAACGAAACAATTTTTAAATGAAAAGAGAATTAAACAGCCGCTAAATCAACCCTCTGCTGGATGTGTATTCAAAAATTTCGATGGCTTATCTGCTGGAAAACTTATTGATGAAGCAGGCTGTAAAGGCTTAAGAGTGGGAGGTATACAGGTTAGTAACTTACATGCAAACTACTTTATAAATACTGGTAAAGGATCTGCAGAGGAGTTTCTTAGACTTATGGACATCGTCAATAGGGCGGTTAAAGAAAAATTTAATATTGTTTTAGAGCCAGAGATAAAAATAATAGGCAGGTTTTAATTAAGATATGGCTATAAATCTCATATTATTCGATCTCGATGGAACTTTAGTAGATACCTGTGTTGATATAACAAATGCAATAAATTATGCTATAGAACCCTTTGACATTAAACCATTAACGCCTAAGGAGACCATCAACCTTGTAGGAGAAGGCATCACGAGGCTTATGGAGAAGATTTTAGAGAGAAAGGAGATTTATGGATCTACTGTCTTTCCAGAGATTGTATCTCAACAGCCAATTAGAGACATTTTAGTTAATAGATTTCTCGATTACTATTCAAAACACCTTACCGATAACACTACTTTATATCCAGGGGTTAGGGAAGTACTTGAGTACTTTAAGGACTTTAAAAAAGCTGTCATATCCAACAAAAGAGAAATCCTTTCAGTAAGGCTACTTAAAGAGCTTGGAATACTACAATATTTCGATTTAGTAGTCGGTAGTGATACCACCCCAGAGAGAAAGCCGTCACCTTTGCCGATTCTTTATGCATTATCTAAGCTGGCAGTAGACAATACATCTGCCGTTATCGTTGGTGATAGTAGTTTTGATATTATGGCGGGCAGAAAAGCTAACATAAAGACTATAGGGGTTACTTATGGTTATAGACCTGCTGAATCTTTGAAGGACGCAGATTTTTTAATAGCTTCTATTGAAGAATTAAAGAATGTTATAACTTTACTTTAATTTCTTCCATTTTTCTATTTTTAGAAAGAATTTTTTTGCCTATAGATAGTTTATTTAGAGATAGGGTAGCAAAATTTAAGGATTGAGATAACAAAACACACTTCTTGCTTCCCACTAAATGAAAAATTTTTTAAAGGATTTTACCCCTCTTTTATCTTCAAATATAATTTAATCAACAAAATTTAGGTTTAAAAAAAAGAGGGGATAGAGGGACACCCACTTTACTTTTCAATAGGGTAAAGTTAGCAAATGGAATAATAAGTGAGACACCTACTCTAAGGGAATCAGTTAGAGGGCTACTTTTAGTGTTAAATGTGAGATTGTGTGAAAACATCACTCAATATGGGTGTAAAAGTAATTGTTAAAGGAGAACTCTAATCATATATTAATGGCAAAAGGATAGGGAGGTTATGATAAGAACAACTTGGTCGTAACAAAGTGAGAATCTAAGCAATAGATTTCAGGCTAAGAAAGGAGAGTTTATTTGGCCATATCCACCCCCACCAGGGGTCTCTATTATTATGGAGTCGCCAGCTTCAACTTTTATGGATTCACGATTTTTCAGGATTTTCACCTCACCATTAGCTTTTTTATGTATATTTAAACCACTCTTTCCCGATTGGCCACCTCTCACACCATAAGGCTGATAGACCCTCCTTTCAGAGAGAATTGATACTACCGCAGGCTTAAGAAATTTTATTTCTCTTATTACTCCATCACCACCTTTAAACTTACCGAGCCCTCCTGAATTTTTTCTTAATAAAAATCGCTCAAGAAGTATCCCAGGATGTCTATGTTCTAATATCTCGGGATCTGTCAGTTTGGTATTGGTCATATGCACATGAACACCCGAAGCACCTTCACATCCTTCTAATGCTCCAGAACCGCCAGCTATCGTCTCATAATAGGGGAACTCGCCCTCCACTTGAAAAGAAAGGTTATTCATCGTCCCTTGAGATGCACCTGTTATTTCAAGGCATCCTAATAGTACATCGACGATTCTTTGAGAAGTTTCAACATTTCCTGAAGCCACTGGAGCAGGATAGATAGGGTTTAATATCGTTCCCTTTGGAACTTTAATAGTAATGGGTTTTAAAAAGCCACTATTCAATGGAATTTCTACATCGATTAAAGATCTTAATACATACATTACAGCCGATTTTACAACAGAGAGAGGAGCATTTAGATTGTCATTCATGTGTTGTAAGCCTGTTCCGGTGAAATCGATAATAGCTTTAATAGTTTCAGGAGGATTTTTACCTGATAAAATTTCAATTTTAGCCTTTATCGGTGTTCCATCATCGAGATAATCTGTAAATGTCGAATAAAAGTGATTTTCTTTGCCAAGTAGTCTTTGTAGGGACTTTTTTATGAGATATTCAGCGTTGTTTTGAATATATCTCATATACCTCAAAACGGTTTGGTATCCATATCTCTTAACTATATTTAATATCTCCCTTTCTCCCTTTTTAGCTGCAGCTATCTGAGCTTTAAGGTCAGAGATTCGCTCATCAATATTTCTGACAGGATACTTATAGGATGACATTATCTCAATTAACTCTTTTTCCCTGAAGTGTTCTTCTCTAACTATTAGTAAATTGTCGATAAGTAACCCTTCTTCATCTATATGGTTTACGGCAGATGGCATGGAGCCTGGTATACTACCACCGATGTCGGAGTGATGACCTCTGCTAACAGTAAAAAAGCTTGGTTTATTACTGTTTATAAATACTGGATAAATTATCGTCAAATCGGGCAGGTGAGACCCCCCTTTATAGGGATTGTTTGAGAGATATATATCACCAGGCTTCATGGTGTTTCTGTTTTCGGAGTAAATCACTTTTACAACATCAGACATTGAACCAAGATGTACTGGGATATGGGGTGCATTAGCTACAAGATCTCCCTTGTTATCAAAGATGGCACAGGAGAAATCGAGTCTCTCCTTTATATTTACTGAATGGGCTGATTTCTGTAAGACTATACCCATCTCTTCAGCAGCATGCATAAAAAGATTATTAAATATTTCAAGGAGGGAAGGATCTGGTTGTCTCTTTGTAAATCTCTTCATATCTCTCTTCTTATAGATTGTTTTTTCAATGAAAATTAGACCTTTCTCATCTAAGGAAGCATTAAAATCTGGTTCGATGAAGACAGTTAAAAAGCTATCAATAATAAGGGCTGGACCACTGATTTTAGAATTAGTTGCAATAGTGCTGACTAAATAGACAGGCACCTTTAAAAAACTTTTGTCATAGAATACCTCTTTATGAAGTATTGGTTGGAGTTGAAAGATGGTTGTATTTCTTTTTTTTCTAAATATTTGTCGGGGAAAGAATTCTGAATCCTCTTGAAATTCCATGTAGATATTTACTAATTCAATCTCTCGATCCTCTTGATAAAATCCAAAAAGTCTTTTATATTGCGATTTGAAAGTAGTTAAATTTTCTTCAAAATCTTTAAAAGGTATAGTAATAGATGCCTCAGCTCCCTTTGGGCGGAGATCTATTTCTTTCTTGACTAAATAAGGTTTATCGCTTTTCTGTCGAAAAAGGAGATCCTCAGATTCGAATATTTTGTTGACTCTGTTATGTACATCTCTGTTGTAGATGGAAAGCACTGTCTTTGTAAGTCTATAGGATCTATTGGCTAATCCAATACCATAAGCAGACATGACACTGCACAGGGGATGTACAATTATGGTCTTTATATCAAGAAGTGAAGCTATAGCGCAGACATGCTGTCCACTTGCTCCTCCAAAACACATAAGGCCATAATCTCTCACATCGAAACCCTTTGAGACAGATATTTCTTTAATAGCCATAGCCATCTTTTCATTAGCTATTCTTATCAAACCTTCAGCTAATTCGTAAGGAGTATAGGTACTTGATAAAGCATCATTTACTCTCTTTGTGAATTCATCAAACTTCTTTTGCACTATCTCTATATTAATTGATGATTTTCTATTTTCACCGAAAGTTTGAGGAAAAAATTCTGGTATTAATCTTCCTGTAAGAAGATTTGCATCGGTAATGGTTAGAGGTCCACCAAAACCATAACAGGCTGGACCAGGTAGAGATCCAGCAGATTGTGGACCAACTGTTAATTTTTGACCATCAAATCCAACTATAGAACCACCACCTGCAGCCACTGTGATTATATTTAGCATTTCAGTCTGGATAGGTATACCCTCTATCATCTTTTCATAGATTTTCTCAAAGGTACCTTCAAATCTTGAGACATCTGTTGAAGTTCCCCCCATATCGAAGCCAATTACGCCTTTTAGGTTTAATTCATCTGCTATCTGGGCTGTAGCTATCACGCCACCAGCAGGTCCTGAATAGAGAGCATTTTTACCTTTAAAGGATTGAGGATGGCTCAGATTGCCGCTACTTTCTATAAATTCAAAGGGAATATCTCCGATCTGAGATTTGATTTCTTCTATGTAATTTCTAATAATTATACTAAGATAGGCATCAACGATTGTGCTCTGTCCACGACTAACAATTTTGATGGAATTCATGGTCCTATGGGAGAGAAAGATATTTGTAAACCCTTCTTTGAGCAAAACTTCTTCACAGATAAGCTCATGTATCGGATTAATCCAAGAATGCATTAGCACTACTGCAACTGAATCGATTCTTGAACGATTAAGATTAGTAAGTTTTTGCTCTAAGTCCCCCCTGTCTAAATCTCTTAAAATCTGCCCTTTACTGTCTATCCTCTCGTCAACCTCTAACAAGGCTGAATATAATGGCGGAGGTTTTTTTACGCACAATTTAAATAGGTCTGTTCGATTTTGATATCCGATATCTATTATCCCAGACAGCCCTTTAGTGATTATTAGTAAAACCTTATTTCCCTTTCTTTCTAACAATGCATTTGTAGCTATGGTAGTACCAAATCTAACACCTTCAATCATATCTTGAGGTAAGGGTGATCCGTCAGAGATGCCGAGTATCTTTCTGATACCTTCAATAGAGGCATCTCTGTATTCTGGCGAATTTGAGAGAAGTTTTAAATACTGTAATTCACCCTCTGGGCTGAGACCTATAATATCTGTAAAGGTGCCACCCCTGTCTACAGCAAAACGCCATTTTTTCATTTTATTAACGATTAATTAATTTAAGATTTCGGAATGTCCTTGGCTTTTTAATTATCTCTAATGGATTATAGCTAAGATTAAAGATAAATTATTGGGTTACTATTTATCAATTTTCTTATAAATTCTCGCTGAAGATTAGCGTTGGCAAATATTAGTTTGATTTTTAGTTATAATAACTAAACAGCTTCGAGGACAAAAAAGTTTCATAAGAGCATATATCTAATGGGAGGACTAAGATGAGCGTTATAAAAGAGTATAAAGTACATGACTGTATAATGAGACTCCTTTTAGGAGATATAACAGAGAGAGATGTCGATGCAATTGTAAACGCAGCAAATGAGCGCCTCCAGCATGGAGCTGGGGTAGCAGGAGCTATCGTTAGAAAGGGGGGTAAGATCATACAAGAAGAAAGTGACAAAATAGGATACGTTCCTGTTGGAAATGTAGCAATTACTTCAGGTGGTAATCTGAAAGCGAGGTATGTCATTCACGCAGTTGGTCCTCGAATGGGTGAAGGGGATGAAGATAGAAAACTAAAGACTGCTGTAATAAATACATTGAAGCTGGCATCAGAAAAAGGCTTTAAAAGCCTATCAATGCCAGCCATAAGTTCTGGCATCTTTGGCTTCCCAAAAGATAGATGTGCAAAGATTTTAATAGGTGAGACTAAAAGGTTTTTAGAGGAAAATCCAACTGTATCTTTAAGGATCGTTGAATTTTGTATCTTTGGTGAAGATACCCTCGCTTTCTTCAAAGAAGAATTTGATAGATTAAGTAGCATTACTTAAGCTTTACTAACTGTCTTAAGGCAATGGACAGATGTTGTAGTTTAGGTCTGAAAAACTTAAAGATATAAGAAATATTGAATCAAAGTAGAAAGTATCCAGAGGACTTTAAGAGAGCTATTAAAGTAAATGGATATTTCAAAGCCTAAGGATTAAGAGGGTGTTTTTACTTAAGAAGGTTTTAGAGATAGATTTTCAAAGAGGGGTTAAGAAATCTGTTACTTTTGGGGAGTTTCAAAAATAATTGATATAGTTAAAAAGTTAGATTTCACTAAGAGATGGTATTACAATAGAGAATTTAAGTAGTCTAAAATTTCTTAGGGCATCCCTACACCAGCAATAATAGTATTACATTTAAGACATCTTGAATTTTTCATTTGTATGTTGCTTATGAAAAAACCAGTTCTTTCGATTAACAACTGTCCACAGGATGGGCAGTAAGTATTCTCTCCCCCTTCTCTTGGAACATTCCCCATATATACATAACGAAGACCTACTTGCAATCCAATCTCTCTTGCCTTCCTTAGAGTTGAAACAGGTGTTCTTGGCTGATCTGTAAGACGGTAGGTAGGATAAAACTGGCTTACGTGCCAAGGTATGTCTGGATCGATGGATTTAATAAACTCAGCAACCCACTTCAAAAAGTTTTCAGAGTCATTATGGTTTGGAATTATAAGAGTCGTTATCTCTATCCATACACCTAATTCTCTCATAAGTTTGATAGTATCTAAAACGGGCTGGAGCTTAGCACCAACAATACTTTTGTAGAAATTTTCATCACCCTTTAAATCGATGTTATTTGCATCAAGATAAGGAGCAATAGCTCTTGCAGCTTCTGATGAAGTGTACCCATTGCTTACGAAGACATTCTTAATGCCTCTCTCCTTAGCTAATTTTGCACAGTCATAGGCAAATTCAAAAAAGATAGTTGGCTCGGTGTAGGTATAGGATATACTTTTACAACCTGTGGTCTCAGCTTCCCTAACGATATCTTCGGGCGTCATTACTTCACCAGGAACAACTATATAATCTTTACATAGTTGAGATATTTGATAATTTTGGCAATGTAAACACTTAAAGTTGCATCCAACGGTAGCAATAGAGTATGATCTTGACGTAGGATAGAAATGAAATAATGGCTTTTTTTCAATAGGGTCTATATGTCTTGCGATTATTTTACCGTATACAAGGCTATATAAAGTGCCATCTCTGTTTTCCCTTACAGAGCAGATGCCTCTTTTGTTAGGAGGTATTACGCATTGGTGGGCGCATAAATGACACCTAACCTTTGAATCACCTATTCTTTCATAAAACATTGCTTCTTTCATTAACTTTCTTTCTTTTTTGAGCTTTTCTTCGTTGAAACTTTTTTAGTTTGAGTTTTCTTCTTTTCTGAAGTGGCTGTAGTTTTACACCTAACTTTTATTGGAATAGGCTTCTCTGCTGTGGGTTCTCCAGCCTCTTCAGCAGTTTCAATGCTAACTGATTTATATCTCTCCATTACTATCCTTTCAGCTTCAAGCCAATTATCCATATCTCTACCAGGAATACACCCACTCTTAACATAGAGTTCGTAGGCTACTTTGCTTATTTCTTCTTTTAAATCCATTGCAACTGATCCTCCCTTTGTAAGGTATTTTTATAAAATATTTTACATTCTTATATATTATATCACACTCGACCATCACAGCACTTTTCCTGTAAGTTTCCCCAAAATTATCTCTTTGAAAAAGCCTCATAATTGCCAAAGAAGGCGACATCCTTCAACTCCTTTATTAACTTAACCTTTAATCTCATGAATAAAAAGAGGATGTTAAAGATGTATAAATCCATCTATTGTTAGTGGGGTACATCATGAAAAATGGTTTATCACCATAACCATATTTCTATAAGATTATAAAAGGGCTAAAAAAAGATAAGTCTGAGATGCTTTTGAAATTTTTCTCAAATACTACATATGGACCAACAATAGATTAGATTACATCTCTACCGAATTAGTAGATAATCAAGGGTTCTTTTGTTGTACTGTTTTATTATTTTCTAACCCTTCTTTTAAAAAGTGGAAGACTGTTCTTTAATCATTAAATTTCATCATCTTAGATGACAACTTTGAAATAAATATGGAAGAGCTAAAAATTTTTTAACTGCATAGCTCTATTTAGTATCTCCATAGCCACTTCTTCTTTACTCATAAGTGGCAATTCTTTCTGCTCTAATCTATCAATTATAACCACTTCATTTGTGTCTACATCGAAACCAGAATTACTCTTTGAGATATCATTGAAGACTATCATATCTATATTTTTTTTGAAAAGCTTTTCTTTTGCCCTATCGACTTTAGGACCCGTTTCTGCAGAAAAACCTACCACAAAGGGTCTCTTAGATAAATGACCCACTTCATAGAGGATGTCTTTAGTCTGTGTAAATTCTATAATAAAGTTATTACTCTTGTGGATCTTCTCAGTAAAAGTCTTCACAGGTTTATAGTCAGCCACTGCTGCAGCCATTATTAGCATTGTAGCGTAAGATAGGTTTTCCATAACTGCATTGTACATCTCATCGGAAGAATTTATCTCTATTAACTTTATGTTATCATAGATCTTTAAATAGGTAGGTCCACTTATCAGTGTAACCTCAGCACCGCGACGCGCAGCAGCTCTTGCGATTGCATATCCCATTTTACCTGATGACCTATTGGAGATAAATCTAATAGGATCGATATGTTCCCTCGTAGGACCTGCTGTAACTAAAACTCTCTCGTTCAACATATCCTGTTGAGTTAAAGCGGATCTAATATGCTCTATAATTTTATCTGGTTCTGACATTCTTCCCAGGCCTTCTTCGCCACATGCTAATAAACCTGGCTCAGGTCCTACTGTTTTAGCTCCAAGAGTTTTTAAGTATTGAAGATTTTTTTGAGTAACAGGATTTTCATACATTCTCCAATTCATAGCTGGAGCAAATATTAGTGGACCTCTGTAGACAAGCAAAGCAGTACTAAGGAGATCGTCTGCGATTCCATTTGCACTTTTATTAATAATATTAGCTGTTGCTGGAGCTATGACGAACAAATCTGCCTTACGAGCAAGTTCAATATGAGAAAAGGTATCTTTGAACATATCTGTAAAAACTTTGCAACCCGTTGTAGATTCTATACAGAGAGGCGTAATAAATTTACAGGATGCTTCAGTCATAATCACAGATACATTAGCACCTTCTTGTACTAACGCTCGTATCACATCTATCACTTTATATACGGCAATACTGCCTGTCACACCAAAGAGAATATTCTTTCCTTTAAACATTTTTGCCATCAATCTTCTTGATCTGACTGCTCTTCAGTCTTATCGAGAGGTTTAAAATCTGTGATCTCATTCATTGCATTAAAGACATTTAGAGTATCTTCCTGAGCCTCTCTTTCATGTTCGATAAGGTAGATCTTTAAATCCTTTTCAATCTCTGTTATATCAGCTAATGGTTTCTTCTTTTCTGTCACCCACTTTCTGTAGTCCATCTTTTCGGCGTTTTGCAAAGCAGCTTGTGCTTCTTCACCTGTTAAAAAATCAATTTTCCCAGTTAAAGTCTCAATTATTGCATTGGTGGTAATCTTCTTATATTTACTTTGTATTTTTAAATTAGATCCCTTAGAAAGCTCTATTGCTCTTTGAGTAGCAATTGTTACAAGTCTGAATCGACTATCGATCTTTTCTTTATCAAAGACTATTGGAAGAGATATTATATCCATCTAAATTCCTCCTCTATTATCTTATAAAATTTTCATCTATCCATTCATGATTTACTCTACTAACTTTAAATCGCTCTGCCTGTATTATTGACTTCAACTGAAGAAGAGACTCTTCGAGGACATCATTTACCACCACATAATCATAGTGTCTATATTCTTTTATTTCATCCTTTGCTTTGGCTAACCTTTGAGATATTACAGCATCATTCTCAGTCATTCTGTTCTTTAGTCTCCTTTCTAAAATCTCCAAACTTGGAGGTAAAAGGAAGATGGCGACTGCATCAGGAATCTTATTTTTAATAATTTTTCCTCCTTGAACATCGATGTCGAGTAATACATCGCGACCTTCCATAATATAGTCATCTATAACCTTTTTGACTGTTCCATAGAGATTGCCATGAACTGTAGCCCATTCTAAGAATTCATTAGCTTCAATCATCTTGAGGAATTCTTCTTGAGTAACAAAAAAGTAGTCTACTCCATTAATTTCTTTGCCTCGGGGTTTTCTAGTAGTATAAGAAATTGAAATCTTAAGACCATCACATACATTCAGAAGCTTATGACATAAAGTCGTCTTACCGGTGCCTGAAGGTGCTGATATTATAAAGATTATGCCCCTTCTATTTCTTATCTCCTTAGCCATTTATAGACTATCTTTATTCAAGTTATTCAAGCGATTTAACAGTGTATCTACCTGAATAGCAGATAAAATAATGTGGTCGCTATCAGTTATTATAATAGAACGTACCTTTTTGCCTCCACTTGCGTCAATTAGTTTACCCCTCTCTTTAGCTTCGTCCCTAAGTCTTTTAAGGGCTCTTGAACCAGGATTAAGTATAGCAATTATCCGTGATACTGATAGAATATTTCCAAATCCTATATTGATAAATCCAGCCTTCAAAATGCTTCCTCATTGAATATTCTGGGCATGTTCCCTGAGCTTTTCGATATGTAGTTTCATTTCTATAACTTTATTAATAATATCGATGTTATCAGTCTTAGAGGCTACTGTATTAAGCTCACGTAAGATCTCCTGTGATAGGAAATCGAGCTTTTTCCCAACTGCCTCTTCCTCGTGTTTTCTGACAAAAACTTTCTCTAAATTCTCTAAGTGACTCTTTAATCTTACAAGCTCTTCATTTATGTCAAGCCTTTGTGCAATATAGGCCACCTCCTGAGAAAACCTCCACTCATCGATTTGTATTGTAGAGACTAAATCGGTTATCTTCTTAAAAAGTTTATCTCTATGCTCATTTATAGAATCTTTACTATAAATTTCTATCTGGTCTCTTAGATCTTTCAAAGTATTTAAAATAGATAGTATGTCCCTTATTATTTCGTCAGACTCTCTAACTCTCATCTCATAGAGTTTGTTGATTGCCTCTTCAACAATTTGAAGTAATTCATCACTGCTATATTCCATTTCTTCACTTAATAAGATTTCTCGAAAGATGAGCAAATGAGCCAAAGAAATGGGCTCTTGGATAGAAAACTCGTCTTTAAGGTTTTGTAAAACCTCATATAATTCCTTTGCAAGTTTTAGATTTGGTTTCACCCTATGTCTGGTATCACCAGAAAGGAGGACGTTAACATCAAATTTACCCCGTAGAAATTTTCTCTTTAACATTTGCCTAATAACTAAATCATGTTCTAAAAGATGAGTAGGTAACTTTATCGATATCTCCATATGTCGGTGATTAACAGAGCGGATCTCTACTTTAAAACCACCACCTTCTGCAAAACCAAAACCTGTCATACTTTGGATCAATTTTTATCTCCTCTAAGGGCGGCTAAATAAAATTTAGATTATAAAAGGGAATAATTCAAGAGACTGAAGTAAAGAGATGTCTTTTTATAAAAAACTCCTTTCGTGCAAGCAAATGAGGTTTTTCTGATTTTCTCAAGAAATTCATTTTTCAGATAAAGATTCAGAAAGTTGAACCTCCTCAGAGTAATCACAGTCCTTCGATGAACAGAAGTGGATTGTTTTACCATGTTTATCGATTTTCTCACATAACAATCCAACTCCACACTTTGGACAGGCTTGAGAGATTGGTCTATACCATGAGGCAAAGGTGCACTCAGGGTAATTACTACAACTCCAGAAAAACTTCCCCCTTTTTGTCTTTCGTTGTATTATCTCTCCTCCATCTAAAGGGCAAGAGATACCCAATGTAATAGGTTTAGTATTTTTACAATTTGGATAACCTGTGCAAGCAAGAAATTCACCAAATTTACCATTTTTTACAATCATGGGCTTACCACATTTGTCACAGATTTCTTCTACAGCCTGGAAATCCTTCTCATTTGATAAGTTAGAGTCGATTATCTCTTTAGTATTTTTGCATTTCGGATAGCCTGAACAAGCTAAGAATCTTCCATGTTTTCCCCATCTGTTGACCATCATTTGTCCGCACCTTTCACATCTTAAATCTGTAGGTATGTCAACAGGTTTTACTTTATTGGTTTCCTTCAAAGCTATATCGAGTTCTTGCTGAAAAGGAATGAAGAAATCTTTAACGACCTCTACCCAATTTAGACGGGAATTTTCAATTTCATCGAGATTGTCCTCCATCTTTGCGGTAAAATTCACATCCATCAGCTCTGGAAATTTAGCTACGAGTAAATCACTAACAATAACTCCCAGTTCAGTAGGTATGAACTTTCCCTCTTCCTTCTTCACATATTTTCTATCCTGAATGGTAGATAAGATGGTTGCATATGTACTTGGTCGACCGATTCCCTTCTCTTCTAAGGTCTTTACCAAAGTAGCTTCTGTATATCTTGGTGGTGGCTGGGTAAAGTGCTGTATTGCTTCCATATCTGAGGAAGTAAGCAATAGGCCTTCTGGCAAAGAGGGGAGGATTACTCCATCTTCATCGGTGGCTTCATCTTTAGCTTCAGTATAAAGGCTCATGAAACCTAAGAATTTTATTACTGTTCCTGAGGCTCTGAATTCTGTTCCTTTTAAATCACCAGCATTATTTTCTATCGGTTCTATTATAAAGACAGTCTGCTCGAGTTGGGCTGGAGCCATTTGACTTGCAATAAACCTATTCCATATCAAACTATATAAATTATATTGATCCTTAGTCAGGAAAGGTTTAACCTGTTCGGGCGATTTGTCAGGATATGTAGGTCTTATTGCCTCATGAGCTTCTTGAGAAGTCTTTTTATTTTTGTACTGAGGTAATTTCTCTGGAATAAATTCTCTACCAAACTTTACTTTTATATAGTCCCTTGCCCATCTTTGAGCCTCGTGGGCTATAGTTACAGAATCAGTTCTTATGTAAGTAATAAGTCCAAAGGAACCTTCTTTCCCTAATTCAATACCTTCATAAAGTTCTTGGGCAAGCTTCATAGTCTTGGCAGCTTGAAACTTAAATCTCCTTGCTGCCTCCTGCTGCAAAGTGCTCGTTATGAAGGGAGGTGGTGGAGACTTCTTCCTCAATTTAGTCTCTACCTTGGCAATTCTATATTTTTCGTTTTGAAGGAGAGCAATAATTTCATTAGCTGTCTTACCATCTTTTATTAGAAACCTTTCATTCCCCTTCCTATCACGATTGATTACCAAGGAATCTCGATATTTATATAGCCTTGCTTTAAATTGAACGGGTGAAGTACTATCTGTTAACAAAAATGGCTGAAAGAGTGCTTCAATAGTCCAATATTCTTCTTTTATAAAGTTCTGAATTTCCTTTTCTCTTTCTACTATGAGCCTTAAAGCAACGGACTGTACCCTGCCTGCACTCAGCCCCTTTCTAACCTTACGCCATAAAAAGGGGCTTAGATTATAACCTACAAGTCTGTCAAGGATTCTTCGAGCTTGCTGAGCAGCTACTTTATCGAGATTTATGTTTCCAGGATTTTGTATTGCCTCTTCAACAGCTTTTTTAGTTATCTCATGAAAAATTATTCTATAAATTTGTTGTTTTCTTCTTTGGTTTTTTATCTCTTCAGCAATATGGTATGCGATAGCCTCTCCTTCTCGATCTGGATCTGTTGCAAGATAAATGCTATCAGCACTCTTTGCTTCTTTCTTAAGCTCCTTCAGAATCTTTTCTTTACCCGGTATAATTTGATAAAGGGGCTTAAAATTATTTTTTACATCGACTCCTAACTCATCAGTAGGCAAATCTTTAACGTGCCCAATGGAAGCTTTGATGTTATAGTCCTTCCCTAAGATCTTACTAATGGTCTTTGCTTTTGCTGGTGATTCAACTATGACAAGCGACCCCAACTTTGTCCTCCTAATTCCAGACTATCTGTCTACCACCACAAAATATAAAGGAGTAGATCATGTCTATATCTAAATCTGTATCATTTATAAGGATATATGCAAGAATAAACCTTATAGTATCGAGTTCGAGCCCGTCTATCGCATTTCTTGATTCAAGTTCTTGGAGCTCTTCACTTAATGCTAAAAAATCCAAATCGATAATGTTCATTTCTTGTAAAGCGTAATCTACATCGTATCCATGTTCCAAAAGTTCCCGAGCAAAAACCCTTAAAATATCGATTAATCTCTTTGCCAAGACTCACCTCAAAGAACGTTTAATTTCATCTTCAAATTTCATATTATACAAAATTTTTTCCCTTCTGTCTGCCTAATGAGACCTTTAATCTCGAGATTGAGTAAAATAGCTGATAATTTATTGGGCGCAAGACGCAACTCTCTCGAAATGGTGTCTATGTGAACAGGATTACTATTTAATATGTTCAGAACCCTCTTTTCGTCCTCATCGAGTTCTATCTTGCTGACACTATCTTCAAGCTTTTGCGAAGAAGGTCTTAGGTTATAAAGTTCGGAACCTTTTAAGTGATGGCGTAATTCTTCTAAAATATCCTCAATCCTTTGAACGAGTTTTGCGCCTTTCTTTATTAATTCGTTTGTTCCCTGTGAATTTACAGAAAAGATATTCCCTGGGATGGCAAAGACCTCTTTATTTTGTTCAATAGCGTATTTGGCTGTAATCAAAGACCCGCTATCCCTTGTAGCTTCAACGATAACCACTCCAAGGGATAAACCGCTTATAATTCTATTTCTTCTTGGAAAGTTTTCTTTATAAGGCGGTGTTCCCATAGGGAATTCGCTCAAAACACATCCTTTTTCTATTAAATCCTTATAAAGCCCTATATTCTGATATGGATAGGGTCTGTCCACCCCAGAACCTAAAACAGCAATGCTTCTACCACCAACCATTAAGGCTCCTTTATGGGAAGTGGCATCTATACCTGTAGCCAGACCACTTACAATAGTAAAACCGCTACTAGCCAGCTCAGAAGATATCTGTGTTGCAACCTTTCTACCATATTCGGTCATCTTTCTTGATCCCACTATTGCAATAGAATATTTGTCCTTCGTTAGGAGTTTCCCCATTGTGTACAATAATACGGGTGAAGAATCTAAGAGTTTAAGGGACTCGGGATATTCATCATCATTGAGGGTTATCACTTTTACATTATAATCTCTTATTTTCTGTAGTTCTTTATCTACCTTATCCCATTCGTTAAATTGAGTGATATTTTTGGCTTGGAAGTTTTTAATATTAAAAACTTCACTCAATTCCGATATTGTAGCATTGAAAATTCTTTTAGGAGAGTGAAATACTGCCAAGAGACGTTTAATGGAAATAGGTCCTATGTCTCTAATAAAATTTAATGCTATCCAAAATCTTAGTTCAGATACATCTGTTGAAGCATTAATCATTAACTCTTTGTATAATAAAGTTACTTCTTAATAGATAAGCCTCTTGTTTTAAGTCTTAAAGCATTTAATTTAATAAAACCTTCGGCATCCTTTTGGTTATATATTCTGTCTGCTTCGAAAGTCGCCAATTCTGGATTGTAGAGAGAATTTGGAGATTTTCTACCTACGACTATACAATTGCCTTTATATAATTTAAGCCTAACTGTGCCATTAACATCCTTCTGTGTGTAGTCGAAGGCTGCCTGTAACATTTCCCTTTCTGGTGAAAACCAATAACCATAATATATAAGCTCTGAATACTTTGGGATAAGGGAATCTCTTTGGTGTAAAACTTCTCTGTCAAGAGTTATCGACTCCACTGCTCTATGGGCAATATGCAGAACTGTACCACCGGGTGTTTCATAGACGCCTCTCGATTTTATGCCTACATATCTATTTTCTACTATATCTACTCTCCCTATTCCATTAGGACCAGCGATATTGTTCAAGGTCTGTAACAACTCAACAGGTTTCAACTCTTTTCCATTTATGCCTACTGGGTTACCATTTTTATAGGTTATTTCTATGTAGGTAGGCTTATCTGGTGCTTTCTCGGGAGATACAGTCATAGTAAACATATCTTCTGGTGGTTCTGCCCAAATATCTTCAAGTATGCCTCCCTCATAACTAACATGGAAAAGATTTCTATCGATACTATAGGGCTTTTCTTCTGTAACAGGGACAGCTATATTGTGTTTTTTAGCATATTCTATTAATGAGCTTCTTGAGTCAAAATGCCATTGCCGCCAAGGGCTAATAACATAAATGTCTGGTTTTAGAGCATAATAAGTTAGCTCAAATCTAACTTGGTCATTACCTTTTCCCGTTGCTCCATGAGCAACTCCATCGGCGCCTTCCTTTACTGCTATCTCTATCTGCTTTTTAGCTATAAGAGGTCGAGCAATTGATGTTCCAAGAAGATACCCACCTTCATAAATAGCGTTAGCCCTAAGCATTGGAAAGATATAATCAGTTACAAATTCTTCTTTGACATCTTCGATGTAAACTTTTGAAGCTCCAGTATTTAAAGCTTTTTGCTTGATCTTATCGAGATCTTCTCCTTGTCCAAGATCAGCACAAAAAGCTATAACTTCCACATTATAGGTCTCTATTAGCCATCTCAAAATAATAGAAGTATCAAGACCACCTGAATAGGCTAAAACAATCTTTTTTATCCCCATCTCCACTCCTTTTAAAAAATTTTTAAAAATATATAAAAATTGATAAAGAAGAGCTATTTTAACCTCAAAAGAGCAGAACGAGCATACTCTCTTAAAACAGGATCTTCATCTCTGAGAGCAACTTCCTCGATAGAGGAAAATGCTCTTTTGTCGCCTATCTCAATGAGAGCTCTCAAAGCAGCGAATCTAATAGCGAAGCTTTTATCTCTAAGTTTTCTTACCAATGGCTCAACAGCCTTAGGATTACCAATTTTCCCTAAGGAGATAATAGAAGACTCACGAATTAAAAGCTCTGAGTCGTCTATGCCCTCTATTAGTGCATTAACTATATTTTCATTACTTTTGAAATTACCCAATGCTATAGCAGTGTAAGATTTTATCGAAGGGCACTCACTATGTAGAAAAATATCATTATATATATCCAATAGTACCTGGATGGCTATTGGATCGGCTCTCTCCCCAAGAAGTTCGATAGCCCTAATCTTAACAGGCCAGTATTCGCCTTTAGAAGCAGCAATTTCAAGAAGGATTTCCGTTGTTTTTTTATTATTAATCTTTCCAGCCTTCTCAACACCAGCAAGGCGAACCTGCCAATCTTTGTTATTAATCTCTTTGTAGATTTGATCGAAGCTATACGAAGTTAGCGTTTGTGGAGTCAGCAAAAATCCTATTAGAAGAAATATTAAAAAATAAAGGAATGGTAAGTTATTCATTGAATGCTTCAATATCCCACCTCTGAGTATAATTTTATGTGAGAGTTCAAAAAGTTTCAATCCATGAAAAATTGAGGCTTAAAAAAAATTGTGATTTTACCTTACTGTAATCCTTTCATTCAATCTTTGACACTAAAACTATTGTCTTTCACAGTTCACTAAATTACTCTTTAAATAGAGAGGGAAGTCCTCATTATTTGGACACTTTTTAGTCTATACTTAAGCCATTGAGTGTTATTATAGTCAAAATCCTTTATATAATTGAAGATGCCTAATTAATAAAATAGTTACTCTTTATCCTCAGTAAAGGTTAAAATTATCTCTGAAAAGGGCAATTCATCAAATTCAGATTTCTGATTTTTATAATGGCCTTTCTAATATTCATGGTAATTTCTAATTGCATTGTAGTAAATCCCTTTGATTCTTGCTCTTATTTTTCTTTTTTCAACTCCATTTCTGCTTGTTTGGTATAATAACCTTAAGGCACCTTTTTAATAGAATCTCCTTTGCCAATAGAAACATATACATCACTACCCTCTAAGGTGCTTCTCTATTTTATGATTGATTTTCTCTTATATCCAAGACTATTTAAAATTGTACGATAACATGCATATTCGTAGATTTGATCCTTGGCAAAACAAATTTTGCACCTGTCCGACAAAATATTCTCTTAATCCTTACACAGGTTGTTCTCATGGGTGTGTTTACTGTTATGGATCATCTTATATAAAAGATTTCTTCAAATGTAGAGAAAAAAATAATCTCATAGAGAATATAAAAAGAGAGATTAAGAAGATCCATTTGCAGAGTGTGATTTCTCTTAGTAATACCTCTGATCCTTATCCCCCTATGGAACTGGATAAAAGGATCACAAGAAAATGTCTCGAAATTTTTAAAGAACATGGAATAAAGGTTCTTATAATAACCAAAAGTGATATAGTATGCCGAGATATTGATTTACTAAAGGATATGGAGGTTGCCGTTACAATTACAATCACGACTCTTAAATATTATGAAAAGATCGAGCCTCATGCTCCTACTCCTTTCAAAAGGCTTACGGTTCTTGAAAAATTAAGTAGAGAAGGTATTCAGACTGGTTTGAGGCTTGATCCCATTATCCCTTCCATAAATGACGATGAAATAGAGCAAATTATTAATTTAGCGAAATCTGCTGGTATAAGACATGTAACAGCAAGCACCTTTAAACCCAGATGGGATAGTTGGAAGAGATTAATGAATCTTTTTCCTGAAAGGAAAGATAATTTGAAGGATCTTTACTTAATTAGAGGGAAAAAGTTAGGGAATTCATATTATTTAGATAGTTCTTTGAGGGAAAGTATTATAGCCAAAGTAGGAGAACTTTGTAGTATTTTTGGTTTGACCTTTTCTACCTGTAGAGAGAATTTGCCGAAATATGGGAATTCAAAAAGTTGTGATGGTAGCCACCTAATATTTAAAAGTAGTGGGTAGCTGATCAATAGCATTGTCCTAATGATTATAAAGCTTCCTTTGAGGTTATTTGTATAACCTCCTTTATGTGTTTTTCGATAATTTCAGGTAAGAAGGGTATATCGAGGTTTAGAAACCCGCTTGTGATAAGGCTTGTTGCCTCGTCTTTGGTCATACCTCTTGACATGAGATATTCAATTTGTTCTTCAGAAATTGGTCCTATTGATGCCTCATGGGATAGGTCTGCCCGATCTGCTCCGTAGGAAATAAGTTGGGGAATCGCGTAGATTGAAGCATCCTTTGAAAAGATTATGCCTCTACAATCAAGCCTTCCCATACAATAATCTTGTGTTTTTGCTATAAGATCACCTCTTGAATAAATGACACTTTTATGGTTGGCTATAGTTCTTGTTAAGGATTCACCCTTCGTATCCTTTCCTTCAAAAAGAATCCGTGAACCGAGGTCTATATATGAATCTTTGAGTCCGTATATTACTGTGTTAAATC
>JAOAEO010000039.1:711-11888 GCA_026416735.1 Thermodesulfovibrionales bacterium | reverse complement strand
GTCCGGTAATCTATCACACAGGTGATACTGACTTATTCTCTGACATGAAACTGATTAGGGAGTTCAAAAAGGTTGATATAATGATGATCTCCATAGGTGACAGATTTACTATGGGTCCCAACAGGGCAGCAGTAGCTACAAAATGGATTAGTCCGAAG
Source organism: Thermodesulfovibrionales bacterium (assembly GCA_026416735.1). Classification (GTDB taxonomy): domain Bacteria; phylum Nitrospirota; class Thermodesulfovibrionia; order Thermodesulfovibrionales; family Dissulfurispiraceae; genus DYHD01. The sequence goes on along the minus strand of JAOAEO010000039.1, from coordinate 11,730 downwards.
GTCGTAATACCAATGCATTATGCTACCTTTCCAGTTTTAACGGGGAAATATGAAGAATTTGAAAAAGAGCTAAAGAAACAAGGGGTAAAATCAAAAGTCCTCAAGATGAACATCGGTGAGGCTTATAAATTTAATTAAGTAATAGGAGAGATAACTACAACTGAGTCTTTAGTGCTCCATCTATATTAACTGTATATTTATTTAGTTTCGGGGATAAACCTGCTTTGAAAGCCTTTTAGCTGAAACAATTTAGTTAAAAAAAGATCAAGAAATTTCTTCGAGTCTAAAGAGGTTTTACTTTAGTACGGTAAAGTAGGCAGCTTGTAAGGTTAATCCAAAGCTACTTTTTGATTTTTATTATATTTTTTAGATGGAAAGCAGGTTAATTATTACCTCAAATGTCCATTATTTGGATTTGAAATAATTTAAGGATACGATCTATCATATCCTTTGTTTCTATTCAATGAAGGATATCTTGTCATTAGAAAACTATAGTTAAATCAATGCTTACTTATGGTAATATATCCAGAAAAGAGTATCAGAACCCCACCAATTATGACTTTATAGGTTATCATTTCATTTAAAAAAATTGCCCCTAAGATGATTGCACTAACAGGTTCAAGATAGCCTAAGATCGCTGTTTTATTAGCTGTCACATGTCTCATTCCTTTGAAATAAAGAATGGGAGCTAATGTTGAGTGGATAACACCAACGATTATGAAAGCCCAGAGAACAGAGGAGAAATTTAGAGGAAGCTCTATAAAAGGCAAAAGTATGAGAACTATTATAATGTTCTGAAAGAAGGTAATTATTATGGGGTTAAAATTCTGTGCGAAGAATCTAAACATAATTATGAGTGCACCATAGGCAATTCCTGAAATAAGACCTGCCATGATTCCATAGGTATTTTTATCGCCAGCGATAAGTAGTTTAAAAAAATCGATTATGGAGATATCGAGCATAATCCACAATCCAATAGTAGCTAAAGCAATAGATACAAAAATCTTAAAGCTTAATCTTTCCTTTAAGAAGAAAGGAGCGAAGAAAGCAACAACTATTGGGGCAGTGTAATGGGTTAATACTGCGTTTGCTATCGTGGTATTTTGGTAAGAATAGAAGAAAGTATAACTATTGATTAGGGATACAGGACCTATGGCTAAAAAATATAATAGACTTTTACCTTTTGGTATTGCTTCTCTAAAAGATCTTTTAATAAAGAAAGTACTTATAATTGAGGTAGATATAATGCAGGATGCAAAAATCAGCAGTTGAGGGGAAACCCCAGAGTACCTAATGATTATCCCTAAGGAACTCCAGAGGAGTATTGCTACGATAATGTATGCCATTCAGTAATTGTAAAATTATATTGGTTTTTGGATTTATTAATAAACCTCTTGGTGGAAAAATTAAATTAGAAATTTTATTTGTAAGATATTCAGATCTAACTCTTTGCTGCGATGAACATGAAGGTGTTTAAAAGGATTAAAATAAACAACTCCTTTGCATTATATAATTTTAACATTAAGAGTTATCTCTGTTTCCAAGAGGGGCTTCTTTTTTCTAAGAATGCCTTGATACCCTCTTGAGCGTCTTCAGTTGAACACAGACGAGCAAAAGCTTCATTCATATACTCAAAGGCACGGTAATAATCCATATCTTCGGCTATATAGAAGGCTCTTTTTGCAAGCTGAAGTGCAAGAGGGCTTTTTTTTGCTAACTCAGATGCCCATTTGCGAGTCTCCGAATCCAGATCCTCTTGAGGTATTATGCGGTTGATAAGTCCTATTGCTAAAGCTTCCTTGGCACTAATTAATTCTCCAAAAAATAACAGTTCGAGAGCTTTTTTCCTCCCAACAGAACGAGCAACGGCGATAACAGGACCGATACAATTAAGACCTACTTTGATCGCTGTTAGTCCGATACGGGCATTTTCAGCAGCTATCTCAAGATCTGCAGCAGCAACAAGCCCTGCACCATTAGCAGCTGCAACACCATGAACTTGAGCTATAACGGGCTTGCTTATTTGACTGATGGTAACAAGAGGTTTTTCCATCCAATCTATCCATTGTCGATATTCTGTAGTACTCTTATTTGAAAAATCGCTGATATCAATACCTGCACAGAAGACCTTACCAGTGCCTTTCAAAATAATGACTCTTACTCGATCATCTTTATCGAGCTCATAAAGTGCTTTATCGAATTCCTTTGCTAAAGGAATATTAAAGGTATTCAGATTATTTGGGCGGTTTAAGATTATCTCACCTATGTAATCATCTCCAATATTTACAATGATATTTTCATAATTCATTTCTTACCTCCCAGAGTTTATTAAACCCTATTTTAAAAAGTATTTATTTTAAAGTTAGTAACATCGGATGATAAGAGCGTTAAAGGAACTCCTAATAAAGTTTTATAAAATTTATGATAACCTTACTTAATATTGAAGTATTTCTTGATAAAAATCAATATCATTATTAAAAAGCAAAAGAGCAAGCACCTTTTTGCTTGCTCCTTAATAAAATATTTTCAGAATTACAGAAAGGGAATTATTTTATCATTCCCTTTTCTCTGAGATATTCTTCACTTGGAATTTCGACGGAACTTGCTCCACCTGTGTATGAGTAGCAAAGTTTCCCTTCTTCTATTAGATCTCTCAATACTTTCTTTACATCATCCTTTTCCACATTCAACTCTTCAGAAGCAATTCTTATGACATCTTTTTCCTTTAATTTTTTCTTCCCTTTTGCTTTTTCTAATATCTCAAATATTTTGTTTTTGATCGTCTCGGTGTCCATATATTCACCCCATCAATGGATTTTAAAATTTTTGAAGTAAAAATTTATAAATGGATCTGGCAGAATTGAAATCCTGCCAGACCTTTCTCCTTTTACCATTTAAAGGTTGCGGCTGTTCTAAAGGTTTCTCTTGCAAATGTGAAGTCATCGATATGCTGATAGGTAAACTCGATTCCAGTTAATTGAAAGAACCTTTCCCAACCAATTCTCTCTATCCATTCGCCAACTCTCTCAAATTTCCTTGCATCCTTAGCATAAGTTTCAAGGATAAGTTTAATAGCGGCAATCGCCTTAGGCCATCTTGGTGGCTCATTCGAGATATATGGTATCACCATCTTTGAGAATTTTGGATTACTTCTTAAGTTCCCCACTTTACCACCAACCACTATGGCAACTCCGTCTCTTTCAGCATCTTTTATTGGAATTGCTGGGCAAACGGTGAAGCAGTTACCACAATACATGCATTTTTCAGCCTTGATCTTTACACTCTTAGTAGCTGGATCTGGGCTTATAGCTCCTGTAGGGCATGATGCAATAGTAGTAGGTAATTCGCACATATTTTTAAATGCTTCGGCATCAACTTGTGGAACCTTCGTATGAACAGCAACGACAGCTATGTCTGAGCAGTGAACAGCTCCACACATATTTACGCAGCATGCCACTGCTAATCTTACTTTATTAGGAAGTTCTTTTTCGCAGAAATATGGAAAGAGTTCATCCATAATTGACTTCACAAGCCCTGATGCATCGGTACAGGCACTGTGACAATGGACCCATCCTTGAGTATGGACGGGGTTACTAACTCTATAGCCAATGCCTCCTATTGCATATCCCTTGCTTTTGAGTTCATCCTGCAAGGGATTTAGTTTTGATTCATCAGTTACTAAAAACTCTATGTTATTTCTTGAAGTAAACCTGAGATATCCATCACAATATTTATCAGCTATTGAACAGATTTCTCTTATAGTGTCTGTAGCTAATAAACGGGGGCTACCGACTCTAACGCTGTATATTTTATCACCACTTTCTGCAACATGAACCATTACGCCAGGAGCTAACTGTTGATAATAACTCCAGTTACCATAATTTTTCTTTATAATAGGGGGTAAAAACTGCTCATAATGAGGTGGCCCTATGTCTGTCCTTCTTTGTGGTACTGACATTCTTTCCTCCTTCTTTAATTATTTTTAATTTTTTTCTTAAATTCATAAAGTTAGAATTTATAAACTCCGGTCTTCTTCTCTTCGGCTTCTTTTGCTTTAATTTTTTCTATGTCCTCTTCAGTAAAGAACCAGAACGGGTCTCTTCTGGGCTCTTTTACTTGTTGTGGTTGAGGTGGTACTCCGATATATTCTAAGAAAGATCTCATCCCGACTCTTTCAATAACTTCACCAATTCTTTCGCGAGGCTTTCCGTTTTCATCCCACCATTCGGTCATTTTACGAACTAAATCTTTGATCTCATCATAGGGTTTTTCTACCTTTATGAAAGGAACTATTACCCAAGATAATAAGGCACCGACTACGATAGGAGCTTTACTTCCGATGCAAATTGTTGCGCCCTTTTCATCACCAGGTTTTAAAGCCTTGGTCATTTTAGATATACAATGCATACAGCGATTACAATTTGCGTTGTCGATTGTTAGGGTTGAACCATCCCAACTCATACACTCAGTTGGGCACATATCGATGACCCATTTCTGGATATCGAACCCATTTTTAACATAATTTCTTACTTCGTCTTGATTTATCTTGATGTCACCCTTCCAAGTTCCAATAATAGAGCAGTCGGCACGGGCAATAGCTGCAACACAGTCGCAAGCACAGCCTGCAATCTTTATTTTGAATTTATAGGGCCATGCTGGTCTATGCAATTCGTCTTGGAATTCTTGAGTTAATTGATAACATAGTTCGAGGGTGTCTATATTAGCCCATTCACATCTTGCAGGTCCTACACAACAGCTGGGTGTTCTCATGGCAGAACCTGAACCACCTAAGTCCCACCCCCTCGAAGAGAGTTCTGCAAAAATATCTTCTAATGCCTCTGTTCTTGTCCCAAGAAGGATCATATCACCAGTTGAACCGTGGAAATTGGTTAATCCGCTTCCATATTTATCCCATATATCACATATCGTTCTTAAAGCATCGGTTGTATAGAACCATGCGCTTGGTTGGTTAATTCTTACAGTATGGAAATGGGCTACGCCTGGGAATTCTTCTGGGATTGAACAATATCTTCCGATAACACCTCCCCCATAACCCCTTACTCCTACTATTCCGCCATGTTTCCAATAGCCAATCTTGGTTTTATAAGACTTCTCAAGCAAGCCGAGCTCATCAGCAGCCATATCATTCTTGGCAGCACACTTTTTAATCTCTTTGACAAAACTTGGCCACGGACCTTTCTCGAGCTCATCTAATAACGGGGTATCGTACATCTTTGGCATAAAGACCTCCTTACTTTAGAATTAAATAAAATATAGACTAATTTTGGATTAATTTTAGCAATTAAGGCTAATATACTCGTTTACTAATGGTCAAATAAATAAATTTTATTTTTTTATTAATATTATTTTTTATTTGGATGTGAATTTTCCTTTGTATCTTGTCTGTAGGCTAAATTTGATATTTAAAAAAAAGTATTTTTAATTTGCATTTTTATATTGTCTTGACATAATTATTTAAGTTAAATTATATCATTTTATTTTACTCCTAAAGGTTAAAAATCGAAAATTAACTTTTGTTTGAATATGATAAAATATGAATTCATGAATTCACTTGTTGAGAAGCAATTCGAGTTTGATGAGAATTTTTAGATTTTTAAATTTTAAAACAATCTCAAAACCGTTGTATTGATTTTACATCAATGATGACTCATTTTCAAATAAATCTACACTTTAAAAAAAGAGGAGATTAATAGATCAAATGGGGAAAATACGAATAGCTATAGCAGGGATAGGTAATTGTGCGAGTTCTCTAATTCAAGGTATAGAGTATTATAAATTTATAGAATCCTCAAAAACCCAAGAAGAACATTTGGGTTTAATGCACTTTGATTTAGGAGGTTATCTGCCCGGGGATATAGAGGTAGTGGCTGCATATGATATTGACGTAAGAAAGGTAAATAAACCTTTAAATGAGGCTATCTTCGCAAAACCTAACTGCACTAAGATATTTTTCCCAAATATTACAAATTCGTCAGTAATTGTAGAGATGGGGGAGATACTGGATGGTGTTTCACCCCACATGGCTGAATATCCTGATGACAGAAGATTTATCCCAGCAGATCTTCCCCCCTGTGATATAGTCAAATCATTGAAGGAAAATGGAGCCGACATGTTAATCAATTACCTCCCCGTTGGTTCAGTGAAAGCTACAGAATACTATGCAGATGCTGCTTTGAAAGCAGGAGTAGGGTTCATAAACTGTATACCTGTTTTTATCGCCTCTGATCCAGAGTGGGCAAAACTGTTCGCTGAAAAAAATGTTCCCATCATTGGTGATGATGTAAAATCTCAGATAGGAGCTACCATAATCCATAGGGAACTAACAAGGCTTTTTATGGATCGGGGCGTAAAAATTACCAATACCTATCAGTTAAATGTTGGTGGCAACACCGATTTCCTCAATATGCTTAACCATTCGAGATTAAAGCTTAAGAAGATATCTAAAACTAAATCAGTGCACTGTCAAATTTCTCATCATTTAGATAATGAAAACATCCATATAGGACCATCTGACTATATTCCTTGGCTCAAGGATAACAAAATATGTTTTTTAAGGATTGAGGGATTGGGGTTTGGTAATATCCCTATGCATTTAGAGCTAAGATTGTCTGTTGAAGACTCACCTAATAGTGCTGGAGTAATTATCGATGCTATAAGGTGTTGTAAGATAGCAAAAGACAGAGGGATCGGTGGAGTACTTATTTCGCCTTCAGCTTATTTCATGAAACATCCTCAGATGCAATTTCCTGATACCATCGCTAAAACTATGGTAGAAGAATTTATAAGTGGTAAGAGGGAGAGGTAATTGTTAAGTGCTAAGTTTGGTCATTTTCTTGACAAGCCACTTGATCCAGTAGCAAAAAAGATCACTATCCATCCAAATGTACTGACTATAATAGGCTTTTTAATAACGCTTTTTGCATCGACCTTGTTGCCTTTTAACCTCCAAGTTGGAGGATTGTTGATCTTGCTCGGCGGTATTTTTGACTTCCTTGACGGCGTTGTAGCAAGAAGCAACAACAAAAAGACAGTTTTTGGTGCCTTTCTTGACTCCACTCTCGATAGATGTTCTGACTTCTTTATATTTTTTGCTATCGGCTGTTATTTCGGAGTAATTAATAATTTAGAAGGTGTCCTTTTAACATCGGCATGCCTCTTTGGAGCTTTTATGATCAGTTATATAAGAGCAAGGGCAGAAGGTCTTGGTATTCAATGTAATATCGGATTAATGGAGAGACCAGAAAGGGTTATTCTTATTTCTATAGGCTGTTTAACTGGATGGATCTTTTATGTCTTAATTATATTATTCTTTTTCACATACTTTACGATATTACAACGGATTCTTCATGTGTATAAATACCATATATCAAAAAGGTAAGTCGTAGATTTTAAGAAACCCCTCCTTGTACATTTCGAGTCATTATATAAGTAAATAATTGCTACTTATTACTTATGAATTTAGCTTTGTAAAACTTTCTATTCTCTTCACTCGTTGAGAAAGGAGAAAAAAATAATTAAAAGCATGGTAAACTATGATATAATTTACTGGAAAGGGGGTTAATTCTGATGGTTAATCAGTCGTGGTTAATGGTAGTGAGTGCTGGTTTTTTTATAATCGTCCTCATTTTTTTGGCAGCCATTGCTTTTCTAATCTATACAGCTTTGGAGCTAAGAAAGATAGGAGCTAATCTTAAGGAGTTTCTTAAAATTACCGAAGAGAGTTTAATTCCTGTGTTAAAAGAGACAGAGTTAACATTACAGAGTATCAGAAAAATAAGCGATAATATAGGTAAGGTTACCGAGGATGCAAAAAAATTGACTAGCGCAGTTAATGATGTCGCCATAAATATAACTGCTTTAAGTCTACTTTTTAAAGATCTCCGTGAAGGTGTACTGATTAGAACTTCAGGCATTAAAGCAGGCATCAGGGAAGCTTTTAATACATTCCTCAAACAATTAAGGGAAAGGAGGTAGGCTATGAACAACAAAGAAGGAAGTTTTGGAGTAGGCGCAATATTGCTTTCTTTTCTTTTGGGAACCATGGTTGGAGCAGGTTTAGCTCTTCTTGTAGCTCCACAATCGGGTATTGAAACAAGAAGAAAAATCAAAGATTTTGCTGGAGATGTAACTGATAAAGCATCTGAATATTTTGAACAGGCTAAAGTTAAAGCAACATCATCGATCGACAAAGGAAAAGAGATTTTAGAATCTCAAAAGACTGCTATCTCAGCAGCTTTAGAAGCTGGCAAGGAAGCATATGATAGAGAAGTACATAAGCATTGATGCATGAGTTTTCAATTGTCGATAGTTTGATTCAAAGAGTGCATGAAGAATGCAAAAGGGCTGGATTCAGTAAAGTTAAAAACATTAAAATTGTAGTTGGCAAAGCCTCTGGAGCACTTCCAGCGGCTTTGCTTTTTGCTTTCCACATTCTTAAAGAAGGAACACTTGCAAATGAGTCTTCTCTTATTATAGAAGAGACATTTCTTACTGGTCGTTGTAATAACTGTAATTATATTTTTCAGACAGAAGAAAGATTTCTTTTTTCATGTCCTAATTGTTTTAGTAATTCCTTCGAGATTATTTCTGGAAATGAACTAAACATTGTTGAGATTGAGGTCTATTGAATAATGAAAATTCATATTGCCTCTAAGATTTTGGCTTCAAATGAAAAAAAAGCCTTAGAAAATAGAAAGTTATTAAAAGAATATAGTATCTTTACAATAAATCTTATGGGGTCTCCGGGAGCTGGTAAAACTTCCCTTTTGGAGAAGACTATAAAGAGTTTAGTTGGGCAAATCAAAATAGGTGTTGTAACTGGTGATATAGCTGGGATTGATGATGCTTTGAGAATAGAAAGATTGGGTATTCCCGTGGTGCAAATCAATACAAGCGGAGCCTGCCATTTGGATGCTAACATGGTTTTTAACTCTTTGTTAGATCTCCCCCTCAATGCTATAAATCTCTTGTTCATAGAGAATGTTGGCAATCTTGTTTGCCCAGTAGAGTTTGATTTAGGAGAAGATATTAAGGCAGTTATTTTAAGTCTAACGGAAGGAGATGATAAACCTCTAAAGTACCCCCAAATCTTCCAAAAATCTTCTATCCTGCTCATTAATAAAATTGATCTCATGCCCTATCTCGATGTATCAGTAAACAGAATAAAAGAGGGCGTTTTATCTTTAAATCCCGCTATAGAAGTATTTGAAATCTCTTGTAAAACTGGCGAAGGCTTTGAAGAGTGGATTAAATGGCTACAGACGAAGATTTCATGAAAATCGCCCTTTTTGAAGCTAAGTTAGCTTACCAAGCGGGAGAAGTCCCGGTGGGAGCAGTTATTGTAGTTGAAAATAAAGTTATATCTAAGGCTCATAATAAAAAAGAGTTACTTAAAGATCCTACGGCTCATGCAGAGATCCTTGCTATAAGAGAAGCTTCAGCCTATTTTAAAAATTGGAGATTATCTAATGCTACCCTCTATGTTACAAAAGAACCTTGTCCAATGTGTGCTGGAGCAATAATAAGTGCTCGTATTAAAAGGCTTGTCTATGGTTGTTCAGATCCCAAATCTGGAGCTGTAGACACACTATATGAGATGCTTTCTGATAAAAGGTTGAATCATCAGGTCGATGTCATCTCTGGTGTGCTTAAGGAAGAATGTGAGATGATCTTAAAATCTTTTTTCAGAGGAATAAGGGAGATCAAGGAAGTCCGTTCAGATATATTTAAAGTGTAACAATCAAGGGATATTTCTCATAAATTCAATCCAAATAGGTAGTGCAGCGGAAGCCCCGGTTTCTCTTTCTCCTATGGGAGTATGGTTATCCCGTCCAATCCAAACACCCACTAAAAGTCTATCGTCGAATCCAATGAACCAGGCGTCTGAGAAGTTATTTGTAGTGCCAGTCTTTCCATATACTCTTCTGTCGAGTTCTTTTGCTCTTTGAGCAGTTCCGTCTTCTATAACACTTCTGAGGAGTTCTTTCATCTTCTCAACTGTTTCAAAAGACAGCACTTCTTCAGAGTGAGGCATAATCTCCTCTAATATATTCCCCTCTCTACTGGTAATTTTTTCATAGGCTATAGGAACAATCTTTCTTCCTGTAGAAAAGACAGAGTAAGCTGTGGTCAGTTCTAATAAAGTTACCTCAGAGGATCCTAAAGCGAGAGGCATGTAGGGATCGAGGTTTCTTTGTATGCCACATCGATGGATAAAATCGATGATATTTTCTATCCCAACCTTATTAGCTAGTCTCACTGTAGCAGCATTTAAAGAGAGGGCTAAAGCTGTTTTAAGAGTTACCGCACCTCTATACTTATTATCGTAGTTCTTTGGTGACCATACACGTCCTTTCCCCCCTCCCTTAAAGGTTATAGGCGCATCTAAAATGTGATCGTCTGTATCCATACCATTTTCAATGGCCACTGCATAAACAAATGGTTTAAACGCTGACCCGGGCTGTCTTAAGGCTGAGGTAGCTCTGTTAAACTGAGTTTTCCAGAAGTCTGTACCACCAACCATCGCCTTTATATGGCCTGTTCTCAGGTCAATAGCTACTAAAGCTCCTTGGACACCTACACCAGATCGCCTTTCTACAGTGCTGACACCATTTTTAATAGCCTCTTCCGCTATGTTTTGCATTACTGAGTCGATAGTGGAATATATTCGTAATCCTGCAGAATATAAGTCGTCATCATATTTAGCTTCGAGTTTATTTCTTAGGTATTCTACGAAATAGGGTGCGTTATATCTTCTCGGTAAAATCTTCTCAGGTAAGGGCTGAGCATTAGCTGAATCGAATTGCTCTTTTGTTATATAGCCACTTTCTAACATCTTTTTCAACACCACCATCCTTCTAACATAAGCTTTTTGAGGATCTTTAAAGGGAGAGAATGTTGATGGAGCTTTGGGTAGTCCTGCTAAAAGAGCTATTTCAGCTAAATTAAGCTCATAAACTGACTTTCCAAAATAGGCTTGAGCAGCAGCTTCTATACCAT
>JAOAEO010000039.1:0-701 GCA_026416735.1 Thermodesulfovibrionales bacterium | reverse complement strand
CTTGATTTATATAGATTCCAAGGATTTCATCTTTTGTATATCTTTTCTCAATCTGAATAGATAGAATGGCTTCTTTAATCTTTCTTCGTATGGTTTTTTCGGGAGTCAGAAAGAGCATCTTGGCTAATTGTTGAGTGATAGTGCTTCCCCCCTCTACAAAACTACCTGCGAGGATATCTCTATATAAAGCTCTCAATATGCCTATAAAGTCGATCCCGGGGTGAGAATAAAATCTTTGATCCTCGATAGCAATGAAGGCTTGTTTTATTAATGGAGGGATATTATACTCAGGTATAAAGGTTCTGCGCTCTAAAAAGAGCTCGGCTAAGACCTTCCCATCGGTCGAGTAAACTATCGTGGATTCAACGGGTTTGTAGTTTTTAAGAGAGCTGATATCTGGTAAATCAGATAAAATTAGATAAAAAAAAGTAGCGCCCATTCCTGTTAAGAAAATAAGTATTAAAAAACAAAAAATCTTGAAGTACTTTCTAATCACACATTTATTATAACTGAATTTTTAAAAGGAGCTAAGGAGGTCAATTTCGCTTCACAGAGTTCTTTAGAAATGAAAATGTGAAAAATAAATTAAGGTTGACAAAGGGTATAAATAAACTTCTCCCTCTTAGATGCTCCTAAAGGATGAACAAGATCTATCTCTATAAAGAGTATCTCATGGTTAAGTCCTATGAATGCTATAGGAT
>JAOAEO010000038.1 GCA_026416735.1 Thermodesulfovibrionales bacterium | reverse complement strand
TTTCGAGATTTTGCACAACTGCTGGTATTGATAGAGTGATAACATTGTCAGATTATAGAGAAGCCAGTTTCGGAAATTCTTATGGAGTCTTAATTAAAGAATTAAGGCTTCTTGCGAGAGCTGTTTTTATTATTGACAAGGACGACATTATAAGATATATAGAATTAGTCCCGGAGATCACCAACGAACCTAATTACGAAAAAGCTTTACTGGTACTTAACGGACTTACATAGAGAATAAATATATTGGTCTTTAATGACTGAGTATGATCTTAACGGAGTTCTCTTGGTCTTCAACTCTTAATTAAGGATAAAATATTCCTCAATTACCATAATGAAGGGATAATGTTGAGCTAAATGATCTGAGCAAAAAGAGTAAGACGTATTGCGGTTTTTATTCTAAAATAAATAATATTATATAATATTTGAAGGAGGAGAAACACATGTCTTACGCTGCTAAAGATTATTCGAGTTTAATTGGGATGGAGGGATTTAGTGACACTTTATTAAAGAATCACTTCACTTTATATCAAGGATATGTTACAAATACTAACAAGCTTCTCGATGCTCTCTCCCAGATGCTAAAAGATGGCAACACAACATCTCCAGAATATGCGGAGCTAAAGAGAAGAGTCGGGTGGGAATTTAATGGTATGAGACTACATGAGTACTATTTTGAGAATTTAGGTGGCAAAGACCCCTTTAATCCTACTGGAAAGCTTGCTCAAGCAATAAATGCTAATTTTGGAAGTTTTGACAACTGGCTAAAAGACTTTAAAGCCACAGGAACTATGAGAGGCATCGGTTGGGTAGTGCTTTATCAAGATTTGACAAATGGTAGGCTGATTAACTTTTGGATTAATGAACATGATGTATCCCATCCTTCTGGCTGCAACCCTTTATTGATTATGGATGTCTTTGAACACGCCTTTATGATAGATTATGGATTAAAACGTGCTGACTATATAGAAGCATTTTTTAAGAATGTACATTGGGGTATTGTTGAATCAAGACTGAAATAATAACTGATTTATATAGTTTAATCTAAATCGTAGAGAAAGGAGAAAATATGGCTTACACAATTGAAACACTAAAAGAGAAAATCTTTGAGATGTATCCAGAAATTAAAGAGCGCGGTATCTCTATGAGTATAGAGTTTGATAGCAATAAGGCAGCGTATGTCATAAAGTTCAAAAAAGACGACAACGAGTTAACTACTCATTTAGAAAAAAAAGATGCCGATGATTGTATGAACAATATTAAATGTATCTATCTTGGTGTACAAATTGAGCAATTTATAAAGAACTTTGAATTGCACAAATAAGAGCGGAGGTCTTAATGCCGATAATAGAATATGGTGATATGAAAATTAGTGTTGATGACGAGGGTTATTTAGTGAATTTTGACGATTGGAATGAAAAAGTTGCCTGTGCTCTTGCTGAGCAGGCTGGGATTGAAGAGCTGACCAAGGAGAAACTTGAAATTCTCAAGTTTGTGAGGAATTTTTATAAGGAATTTAATTTTTTCCCGATCTTTAATGCCGTATGTAAAAATGTCCACCAACCACATGACTGCATTACTGAGCAATTTGCCTCACCTTTACTTACTTGGAAGCTTGCTGGACTCCCTAAACCTGACAACTTTGTTGTCAATATCCTTGAGTACAAACAAACTCCAGATTAAGCCGATTTGTCTTTAGGAGGCTTTAGTTTTATTTAAATAAAGATTGTTATTAGCTTAATTAAAGATGACAAAAACCATATAGACAGGTTGACAGATGCTTGTAATTATGGTGATAAAAGCTCTTTATCATCGAAGGCTTATTGTCTATTAAGTAAATAGAGTCGATAGGAGGTTGTCGATGGATGTCTTTGAGGCTATTAAAACGAGAAGAAGTATTAGAAGGTTTGCCGATAAATCAGTAACTGATGAAGAGATTAATACGATACTCGATACAGTTAGATATTCACCTTCTTGGGCTAATATGCAGTGTTGGAGGTTTGTTGTAGTAAGAGATAAAGAGAAAATTAAAAAAATAGGTGAACTCACAAATCTCGAATCTTTCTTAAAGCCAATGGGATATACAACAAACCCTGCTTCAAAAGGTGTCTCGGAAGCTCCTGTAGTAATAGTTGCCTGTGCTGATCCTACAAAATCAGGGAAAATATGGGAGCAAAGCTATTATTTAACAGATATGGGCATTGCTTGTCAGACCCTCATGCTCGCTGTTAGAGCTTTAGGGTTGGGTACGGTCTTTGTAGGAATTTTTGATGAGGATGGAATTCGTAAGCTTCTTGAGATACCAACTAATATCAGAGTGGTTGGAGTCTTTCCTATTGGACATGTACCAGAAGAGAAGAAAGATGCCAAGATGCCTCCAAGAAAACCTTTTGAAGAAATTGTCTTCTATGAGAAGTGGAGGTAGAATAACTATACGATAATAGAATATTGCTTTAGGAGGAATTTCTAAGTAAAAGGTTTTTTTCAACAATTGTAATATCTTCTTTATTAAGATAAAGAGACTCTATTCTTCAATAGAAGGATAAATGTTAAGATTATTTATTCCAATATTAAGTCGATAGAGTTTGTCCATAGCTTCTATAATTTCATTATATAGGCTTTGTGTTAGAGAGTAGAAAGGAAAAATTGTAATAGATCTCGTTAACCTTTTTAATACCCTCTGGTTATAGAGTGGTTATCAATCTCACTCATTAAATTCTTATTAAGCTCTAAGGACTCTGATACTGTAAAAATTACATAAAAAACTACTTAGATGAGTATTCAATTAGACAATTTTACAATACCTTCAATTGAGAGAATTATAGAAGAGAAATTTTCAATTGCTACTGATATAAAGCTTCTCTGGAAAGGTCCTGATAGTTTCAACACTATATTTGAAACCGTTAAAGAAGCAAAGGAATTAATATGTCTCGCCTTTTATATATTTAGAAGTGATGAGACGGGCAGAGCTCTTGCTGAAATCTTAAAGAAGAAGAGTCAAGAGGGTGTTAATGTCTATGTCCTTTACGACCATTTTGGCTCTTTTGGAACACCAAGAAGTTTTTGGAAAGACATGAAAGCTGCAGGGGTGAAAGTCAGGAGCTCGAGACCTTTTCAATGGAAAAACCCTTTCCGTTATGTCCATAGAGATCATAGAAAACTTATTATAATTGATCTTGTAAAGGCGTTTACAGGTGGATTAAATATTGCCAATGAATATAGCGGTTTTCATATTAGATCGAGAGAAAAGAACTGGCGTGATACAGGGATTATGTTATCGGGACCTATAGTGAAAAAACTCTTTAAAAACTTTGAAAAGAGTTGGAATTTATGGGGAGATGAAAGGATCAAATATCCTATAAATGGACGAGGGAATAAAGTTGAAGGTTTCACCCAAGACTCAGCTGCTATAAAGTTAAAGGGCGGGTTTTTAACGATACCTATCTTTGCAAGTTCTTCTAAAAGTAGGAGGATGTTAAGAAGGCTTTTTTATTATAGCATCAATCGGGCTAAATCAGATATTAGTATTACGACGGCCTATTTTATACCGAGTAAGAGAATGATAGAGACACTTATACATGCTGTAAAGAGAGGAGTTAGGGTTAGACTTCTTGTTCCTGGTCAGAGCGATGTACCGGCTGCATCCTATGCTGGAAGATTTTTCTTTAAAAAACTATTGAATGCCGGCGTAGAAATATATACTTATATAGGACAAATACTCCATGCTAAGACATACCTCTTTGATAATTGTTGGAGTATTATTGGTTCAGCCAATTTAGATTTTCAATCATTTAGATATAACGATGAAGGTAATGTGGGTATACTTAGCACTGATTTTGCCTCAAAAATGATGGCGGTCTTTGAAGAGGATCTTAAAAACTCTGAAAAAATAGAGTTAGAAAAATGGGAACGGAGGCCCTTCTTCGAAAAAGTAAAAGAGCGTTTCTTTTCACTCTTTAAAAAGAGGCTTTAACTTTTATTTAGAAATGGCGGAGAGGGAGGGATTTGAACCCTCGGTGGGAGTTTTTGCCCCCACACACGATTTCCAGTCGTGCCTGTTAAGCCACTCCAGCACCTCTCCTTTTTTAGAACTTTCTACTTAGTAAATATAACATATCTTTCGCCTTTACTCAAACTAAAATTAGCTGGTATCCTGTTCAGGATTGGTAAAAAGCCAAAATTTCTTTGGGGTCATTATCTCTGAAAGGAGAGAGGCTACTGTAGGAAATCGACTTATATCAGTATGGGGTAGAAACATAGCCGATACATACTCATCCATAAACTTTCTTGAGACAGAAAGCTCGATATAAGTCATTTTAGAAGCTATCTCTTCTTCTTCTTTTCTTAGTTCTTCTGAGAGAAGACAAAGATATGCACCTGTTAGAGAAGTATTACCCATATAGACGAATCTATCTAAAGGTAAGTCTGGTAGCATGCCAAGCATTATCGCTTTAGGAATGTTAATATATGCTCCGAAACCGCCAGCGATATAAACTCTCTTTATGACATCAATAGAGAGACCAATCTCGTTTAATAGTGTCGTTAACCCTGCATAGATAGCTGCCTTAGCTCTCATGAGATTTTCGATATCGACTTCTGTTAGGACCACGTCTTTATGATGATCCTCGCTACGATATAATAGATACTCTAATCCTTCTTCACCCTTTCTTACTCTATTAGTTTTACCAGATATGAGTTTACCTTTTTGGTCAATTAATCCAGTAAGAAACATCTCTGACATTATATCTATCATACCTGAACCACATATGCCTTGAGGAGTAATGTTACCAATTACATTTATGAAAGGTTCAAAGGTGATTGGGTCAATCTTTACGGACTCAATGGCTCCGGGTGTTGCTCTCATCCCACATTTTATTCCGCTTCCTTCAAAACAGGGACCAGCAGAACATGCAGCAGTAACTATCCATTCATTGTTACCAATGGCTATCTCACCATTGGTTCCTATATCCATAAATAGAGAGATTTCGTGATTTTTATGAAGTTTAGTCGCCAAAAGTCCTGCTACTATATCTCCCCCTACATAACTTGCTATACAGGGATGGGTATAAACTGGCGCTTGAGGATTGATTGAGAGCTTTACCGTCCCTGCTCTCCACAGTGGAAAGTAATTTAAAGGTGGAATATAGGGGTCTTCCCTTATTGGAGAAGGATCGATGCCCCAAAATAGGTGGCTCATAGTTGTATTGCCGGCAATAGACGCTGAATCTATCTCACATGCTTCAATGTTATGCCTCTGTAACATGGAATTCACAATATTATTAATATCCGATATAACGGCTTCCTGCAATTCTTCCAAGCCACCCTCTGAGGCATGTATTATTCTAGTAATAACATCGTCACCAAACCTTATTTGAGAATTATAAGTTGAACCTAAATCTATTATCTCCCCGTTTATAAGATTGACAAGGTAGACGACGACAGTAGTAGTGCCTATGTCGACGGCTATCCCAAATCTCCTATTACAGCTTTCTGGGTGAGATAAAAAGAGAGCTTCAGCTGAAGAATTACCTCTATCTACATAGGTAAGTAAAACTATCCACTCAGACTCTCTGAGTGTCTTACTCATGGATATACCAAAGTCATAAGAGAAGGTTATATTTTTAATCCCTAAATCTTTTATTGCCCTTTTTAGTCTTTCGAGATCGCTAAGGTTATCAGTAATCGATGGCTTTGGTAAATCAAGCAAGACCCTCTTTGTTAATGGCGTGATACTAACCTTGAATGACTTGAAAAGCTCTATAAGGTCTTTGGTCTTTGCAATTGCTATCTTATCCCCAATTACAAGTTGAGACTCTTTGGGTATTTCTATAACAATGTCTCCTTGGGGGTAGGTCTGACAAGCAAGAGAGAGATTAGACTCCCTCTCATGGATATTCAATTTACCATAACTTCTAACCTTATATTCGCCCTTAAGGATTTTTATTTTGCACTTGCTACATAATCCCTTCCCTCCACAAGGGGCAACAATAAAGATTCCAGCCTTTTTAAGGGCTGAATAGATGTTTTCACCCTTATGTAATTTTATGACTTCGTCGGAAGTTAATCTTAATTCCATAGTTTACTTGATTATGATAGACAACTAAAATATTATAGAATATGGCCTTTAATCAACTCGGTTTTGCTAAAAACATCTTATGGAAGGAATGAAACCTTAATTTTAAGAAAGTGTTTGTAAGTTTTCCTATAAAAAAGTTAATAAAATTATCAAAAAGAAAGTTCTTTAAAGTTAGATTTTTCTTTATAAAAATCCCATTATGCTTTTATCCTTAAATGATTGTTATAAACCGACTAAATAGCCAAATCTTCTTCTAAATTCTTGAGGATCCATTTTTGCAGTCTTACTTAGTTGTTTTAGCGTGTTACCATCAAAATCCTCTTTTTCCAGTCGTATCATATACTTCCTTCCAACTTCATAAGTTTCCGAGTCGATATTAACTTTCCTTATTTTCATCAGTCCAGTTTCGTAGTTAATCATCTCTACGAATGGAACAGGCCTTAAGTTTCCCTCATCAAAAACTATCATTGCTCCTGTTCCACCCTTTAATAAATATCTCACCGCACCATATCCGAGATTTCTGGTGTATTCTACATCGAAAGGTATGGGGTCAGCAGCTCTCAACTCGTATCCTATGTTTTTATCAACAATTGTGACATTCAGCCCCATCGACTCGAGAGTACCTTTTACAAAGGTTTTCAATACGCGCCCGAGCTGAATTTCAGAAAGTCTTATTCTTCCGGTTTCGTCTCTAACATAGTCCTCATATTGAGAAAGTTCTTCTAAGTCGAGTCTATCGGCAATACCCTCTGCAAGTACTGCGACACCATGATCTCTATTCATTGAAAGTCTCTTGACAATAGAACCTACAAGTATATCAGAGAGTTTCTTAAGGGATATCTTATCTTCTTTAAATTCTTCAGATATTAGAGTAATCGTAGCACCTGCTGCTTTCCCAATACCGAGGGCTAGATAACCAGAAAGTCTACCCATTGTTGTTATAAAATACCATCTTCCCGTTGTCTTTGCATCTTCCATTATATTTTTTACTATCTCGACCCCCCAATGTCTTGCTGTCTCATAACCAAAGGTTGGACTTCCTCCGGGTAGTGGTATATCGTTGTCAATAGTTTTAGGCACATGTACTACATATAAGGATCCACGAGATTCTTTTTCTATCTTATTTGCTAAAAATAGCGTTCCATCTCCTCCAATGGTTATAAGATACTTGATCCCAATGGCTTTAATAGTAGACATTATAATTTTAAAACGCTCAGCTATCCTATCAGGTCTCTCACGGGATGTTCTGAGAATTGAACCACCCTCTGTATGTATTCTGGATACCTCTGATATGGAGAGAGGTATGGCACAACTCGTATCTCCATCTGCTAAGCGTTTGAATCCATCCATTATGCCAACTACTTGTTTGCCTTCATTAATAGCTTCAATGGTAGCTGAACTTATCACACCATTGATGCCTGGAGCTGGTCCTCCACCCACAATTATTCCAACTATATCTCTTCTGCCTCTCGCCATCTTATAACCCCAATTTTTCAATATTAAAGTCCTTCTTTACTAATACAGGCTTGATAGTTTGTCTAATAATATGGAGAGTATTTGACACATTTAATTTATCAAATAGTAGATCAAATTTGTCTCCTAATTCGGTCATTATTTGATCTTTAATCTCAGTTGGTAAATCCCACCATTTCTTTTTAAGCGGTCCAAATCCCTTTTTCCTTATAGAATAAATGAACTGCTCGTCAGTTTGACCTTCTTTTTTTTCTTTAGAAAATTCTTCTTTAATGAAACTATATACTTGCCATCTGAAGTCTTCTGGTAAATGTTTACTATCATAGATTATATTTTGAAAGCCTGTAGCAAGATGAACCTCAGAGGTCCCAGCTTTGGGGAACATATCGAAAGCTTCATCTGGTAGAGTAGAAGCACCGTGTTGGACGCATCCAGAAAGTCCATATTCTTTCCTAACTACTTCTGAGATGGTCTTTAGGGCATCGAAATCTATCTTAACTTTAGCGAGTGTCCCGTCAGGCAAACAGACGCCTCCATGGGCTGTTCCTGTCTGAATGCTAAGTTTGCTTAACCCCTTATCACCTTTAAAGGTTTCTTTGAAACCCTCAAGGAATGCTCTGGCCTCTTCTGGAGTACTATTCTTACCGCCTATTTCTCCGATTTCACCACCTACAGAGATTGTGATACCCTCAGGTTGTAACTTTCTTAAATACTCAGTAAGGGTGGCTGTATTTTCAAAATTTGGCCTCTGTTGCTCTTTAATAGATGGCCTTTCTAAATCGACAAGAGTGGATGCATCTATATCGATATTATAGAATTCAGCTTCGATAGCTTCTGCTATGAGTCCTTTAATGTAATTGACTTCAGCTTCTGGGCTACTCAAATAATTCTTTCTTACTAACTGGAAATGGTCTCCTTGAATAAAGATTGGATTTTCAAAGCCCTCTGCCACTGCAGCAGCTAAAATAACGGCTGAATATTCTAAGGGTCTTTGTTTAGTATACCCGATTTCTGAACGAGCGATCTCAAAAATTAGTGCTCCTACATTTTTTTCCTTCGCCTTTCTAAAAACTGTCTTTGCAAAGTCATAGGTAAGACCTCTAATATTTATTGCAGGGACTGTGAAACCAGGATAGTTTCTTCCCATCTCTTCATATAGCCCTTGAATAGAAGAAGGAATGGCACCACAGGCTTTAGCTATCTCTTTTATGAGTAAGAAGAGATTTCTTTTCCTCTCCTCGTCTGCCTCAAAGACCGCTTTGTATATCAATTCGTCCATCAATTTTTTTAGGGTTGTTCTGTCTTTGATTTCTATTTCATCTTTTTTTATCTCCAAAATGTCTTTAAGACTCTCGATTAACATAAAGTACCTCCACTTTTTTAACTATTATAGCAAATTCAAGTATATTTGACATTATAATTTAATAGAATAAATAATATAAATATGGTTATAAGATTTACTTCCTTTGGACGGTATCTAAGAAGAAGATTCAATCGCCCAGTTTATAAAGTAAATGTAGATGCAGGTTTTACATGCCCAAATAGGGATGGAAGGATTGATGTAACAGGTTGTATCTATTGTAATAATAATAGCTTTAGACCATCTGAATGTAAACCCTCTATCTCAATAAAGGAACAAATGATCAAAGGAATGAATTATATTGCAGCAAGATATGGAGCAAGTAGATTTATCGTCTATTTTCAGCCCTTTACCAATACTTATGCACCTGTGTCACACTTAGAAACTCTATATCTTGAAGCTCTTTCTCATCCTTCAGTTATTGGCTTAGCTATAGGTACAAGACCAGATTGTGTTGATGAAGAAAAGATTGCTCTTTTGGAATTCCTCGCTAAAAAACATTTCATTTTGATAGAGTATGGATTACAGTCAATACATGATAAGACATTGAAGTTTATTCGTCGAGGACATGATTATCAAACATTTTTAGATGCTATAAATCTGTCAGCTGGGAGAGGAATACATTTAGGAGTCCACACTATTGTTGGCTTTCCTACAGAGACGAGAGAAGAGATGCTCCAAATGGCTGATGAATTATCCCGACTCCCTTTGGAATTTATAAAGATTCATCAATTACAAATAATAAAAGGTACCCCTTTAGCTGATTATTATGAAAATAACAAATTCCCTACTTTTCAATATGAAGAATATATTGATTTTTTAATCGACTTCATTGAACGGTTGTCTCCTAACATGGTTATTCAGAGATTTTTTGCCACTGCTCCAGAGGATATACTTATTGCTCCAAAATGGGGTAGAACACGCCATCAACTAATGGGAGATATAGAAAAGAGGTTTATTCAAAGGAATGCTTTCCAAGGTTCTAAGTGCTTGTGTCATAGGCATTGAAGCCTATCTGATAGAAGTAGAAGTAGACATCACTTCGAGGGGTCTTCCACACTTTTCGATAGTAGGATTACCCGATATAGCCGTTAAAGAGAGTAAAGACAGAGTTAAGGCAGCTTTGAAAAATGTGGGATTGAGCTTCCCTCTAAAACAGATAACTATAAACCTCGCTCCTGCAGATCTAAAGAAAGAAGGATCATCCTTCGATCTTCCTATCGCTATTGCAATCATCTCGGCTGAGGGGATATTGCCTTCAAATGAGATTGATGACTATGTAATTGTGGGCGAATTATCCCTTGACGGTAGAATCAAACCTATCAGAGGTTCTTTACCGATAGCTCTTGAAGCAAAGAGATTAATAAAAAAGGGGATTATTTTACCTAAGGATAATGCCCCAGAAGCAGCAATAGTAGAAGGCATCGACGTTTATGGCTTTGAAAGCCTTCCTGAAGTAGTTGAGTTTTTGAAAGGAAATTCTAATAAAGAGCCCTTTTATATCGATATAAAATCTGTAATGTCTGAATGCTCCATATATGAAGATGACTTCTCAGAAGTAAAAGGCCAGGAACATGTAAAGAGAGCATTAGAAGTAGCTGCTGCAGGATCTCATAATGTCTTAATGATTGGACCACCAGGTAGCGGAAAGACCATGTTATCAAAAAGAATTCCCACAATCCTTCCTCCTATGACCTTTGAAGAAGCCCTCGAGACGACTAAAATACACAGCGTAGCCGGACTTTTAAAGAATGGTCAAGCACTTTTAGCAACAAGACCATTCAGATCGCCACACCATACTATTTCAGATGTAGCATTAATAGGTGGCGGACAGCTTCCGAGACCTGGAGAGGTCTCATTAGCTCATCATGGCGTGCTCTTTCTTGATGAACTTCCTGAATTTAAAAGGAGCGTGCTTGAAGTACTAAGACAACCTTTAGAAAATGGTGTTGTAACTGTCTCAAGGGCAGTTGCAACTGTTGTTTATCCGGCACAATTCATGTTGATCTCAGCTATGAATCCCTGTCCTTGTGGTTTCTATAGTGATAGTCGACACCAATGCACATGCACACCCAGTATGATTACTCGATATCGCTCAAAGATCTCGGGACCTCTTATGGATAGAATAGACATTCACATTGAAGTGCCTGCCGTTCCCTTTAGAGAGCTTTCCAATGAACATTCAGGGGAGCGTTCTGAAACAATAAGAGAGAGGGTCATAGAGGCAAGAGACATTCAGCTTAAAAGGTTTAAAGAAGACAGGATTTTTGCCAATGGACAGATGAAGACAAAACATATAAAGAAATACTGTAAGCTTACTGAAGATGCACATAAGTTATTAGATACAGCTATGCAGAGACTTGCTTTGAGTGCAAGGGCTTATTCAAGAATACTCAAAGTCTCCCGCACCATCGCTGATCTAGATAACGCTCAAGATATAAAGGGATATCACATAGCTGAAGCTATCCAATACAGGACTCTTGATAGAGGGCAGATGTAAGAGTGTTATTCTATTTTCACTGTGTAGTCTGAAAATTCCTCTATCTTTAAGATTTTCTCCTTTAATCCTTCTGGGTTAAATCTGCCATAAGCCATTGAGTCATCCTATAAGGGGATTAGCTTCTCTATACTATCCCACTCAAACTTTTCCCACCTATGATAGACCACGCAGGGTCGTAGATTTGATAAGCCTTTTTTGCTGAATTATATGAACCGCTAAGTCCTTGCTCTAAACAGAATTTTTCTACAATATCAGCATGGTATTTGGTGAAGTCCTTTGGGGAGAAAAGGAGATACTCAGTTTCTTCATGTCTTATTTAGACAAACTTGCCTGAATATTTATCAGGAACATCTGTCCCCATAATATTTTGATAATAGTTCTTTGAGTAATCTACTATGACTGTTTTCATAAAATTCCTTTGAATCTCTCCGACTTTGACAGTTAAAATTAAAAAATCTTTTCTTTTCAACATCTTAAGACGCATTTCACCTATTTATTGCACTATATCCTTTTCTTTAAGTACTGTTGGAGGGATTTTTACTCCTAATGCCCTAAGTATCTGATTTACTTTTCCACTTATCTCTGTCCTTGCATAAACTCTCACTTTCTCTGTCTCTATCTGGACTACCCTCACTCTGTCAAGCTCCTCAATCGCCTCCTCTGCCTCAATCATTAAACCCGCTTCTCTAATC
>JAOAEO010000037.1 GCA_026416735.1 Thermodesulfovibrionales bacterium | reverse complement strand
GTGTTTTACTCTTTTCTATGAAAGAGGTTAAAATTCTAATAACGGTCAAGATACAATTTTGCAATTTCTTAGTGTAAAAGTTTATAAAAATAAATTTTTCATGTTGTAAATTATAAAGATTAAAGTATATCGGTGTGAATTCGACTGTGCAAGGTTTTGAGGAGTATGTGCTATGGAAAGGATCGATTTCAATTGTATGGTTGAGACTCTCATAACAGCTAACTGGAATTCTTCAATAGGTAGGCATGTGGAAAACTTTTTTTGCAATATTAATGTAGCTAAAGAGTTAAACCTCTTCCCTGAAGAATTTATCAGACAATTTATTGAAAAAGAGGAGAAAGAAAGCTTTACCCTTAATATAAAGAAAGGTCAGTTATTTAATTTTTCTAAAGACAATATAATTAGTATCCCCAAAGGACAGTTTTTACCCCCTCGAACCTATAGGAATAAGCAACCGTTGTTAGGGCGTTTTTATCCTTCCAGCTTTTTCACCGCCTTGTCAGGTGTTTTTTCTCCAAAGATTAAACCAGTAAGAATTATTGCCATCAAAGAAGATTCTTCGGAGATTCTCATAGACACAAATGTCCCTCTTTCAAAATATGATATCGCTTTAGATGTCACTATAGAAAAGATTACTCGTAATCTGACTGATACAAGAGGTGAATGTAAAAATTGGCTATCAATTTTATTAGAAAGTGGTCCAGGTATGCAAGTTAGATCTGACGGAACAGAGACAGACTTCGAGTTTGAAAGCTTCGAAGGCTTTCAGAGGGAAGACGAAAGTGATGACTCAATTTTTTACAGAAAGCCAAGATTAACTGCCCATATAGATTCTCGCTGTAATGAAAACCTCCTCGAACTCTATAGAAAAATATTACCTCCGAAAGGTACATTCCTCGATCTAATGAGTAGCTATCAGTCCCATATTCCTGATAATAGAAATTATTATGTGGTAGGCTTGGGGCTTAATGCAGAAGAAATGAATAAAAACCAAAGACTCGGTGAATACATAGTTCATGACTTAAATAAAAATCCCCAGTTGCCTTTTGGAGATGAAGAGTTCGATGCCGTCGTATGCGATCTTTCAATTGAGTATGTGGTAAAGCCTTTCTATCTAATCTCTCAAATTAAGCGAGTATTGAAGACTAATGGAGTCGTAACATTCAGCTTCTCCAATAGGTATTTCCCACAAAAGGTCATAAAAGTTTGGGTTGATCTGCATGAATTCGAAAGATTAGGTTATGTTTTAGAGCTTTTATTAAGAAGTGGAGGATTCTATAATTTTCAAACTTTCTCGTATAGAGGCTATAGCCGTCCTAAGGATGATAAATATTTCGGATATACTTTCTTGTCAGACCCTCTATATGTAGTTTATGCCGTTAAGCAGTGATTCATAAAAATGATGAAAGACATATATAAACCATAAAGATACTAATGCAATCTTTCATATAAAACTCTTTAAAGCTCCCCTTTAAGAGGTATACAAAGTATGTGGAGTGTAAGAATGAGGGCTTCAAAATCTGTTTTAATAGAAGATATCCAAAAAAACGAAACCCAAGAAATACACATTTCTGGAGCAGAGGGTATC
This sequence comes from Thermodesulfovibrionales bacterium, assembly GCA_026416735.1. Taxonomy (GTDB): domain Bacteria; phylum Nitrospirota; class Thermodesulfovibrionia; order Thermodesulfovibrionales; family Dissulfurispiraceae; genus DYHD01. The sequence continues at coordinate 10,528 of JAOAEO010000037.1, read as the reverse complement.
TATAGCGAAGAAGAAATACCTACGGTATTGAGGGAATATCTAAATAGAGCATTAGTTCATTCAAGGGGCAAGCCAGATAAAATTTTTTTTACCATCGAAAATATAAAGGAAGCACCTCTGAAGGTCCAACCCCTTACGGTGAAAACTTTAAGCTGTAACTCTCCAGAAAATGCCAGAAAATTGATAAGTGATAAACTTTTATCCCTCGGCGTCTCCTTAAGCGCTATCGATTTAGGGTTCAAAATCCTCTACTCTCCAGTAACAATGAGGGGAGCCGCATTAATTAGGAGCAGCTCAGGTACTCCCTGTACCCCCAATCCACAAAGAGGAGTAAGGGTGTCAAGGCTTGGAATAGATAAAAATGCCCTAAATAGATTAAAGAAACAGTTAGCTCAACTGAATATAAATACTCTAAGGGTTAGAGAAGCTTTAATCCTTGCTTCAAAGGTCGCTTATCACAAAGATGTCATTGGAGAGATATGTATATCTGATGATCCCGATTATACAACTGGCTATATAGCTTCTAAAGAAATCGGTTATCTCCGAATACCAAATATTAAAAGGCTTGGGGAGATGTATGGCGGTAGAGTTTTCTTTATTAAGGAAGAGGCTAACATTTACGAGTTGATCAATTATTTAGAGAAAACACCTGTCCAAATCTTTTAAAGTTTTAAGGATCTATCCATGAGTAGAGACCATAGATTTATCTCAGGTAATATTGTTGATGTACTGAAGGGTGAAATCTTCCATGGCACTATTGTTTTAGATGAAGAGAAAATAGTAGACATCCAGAAGGAGCATCAAAAATATAGCCATTTTATATTGCCTGGCTTTATTGATTCCCATATTCATATAGAAAGTTCTATGCTAACTCCTTCGGAATTTGCAAGGATAGCTTCAATTCACGGCACCGTTGCTATTGTATCTGATCCCCACGAGATTGCCAATGTATTAGGAGTGGAAGGAGTAAAGTATATGATAGAAGATTCAAAAAGAGTTCCTGTGAAGTTTTATTTTGGCGCTCCCTCTTGTGTTCCTGCTTCAGATTTTGAGACAGCTGGCGCATCGATAGGATTAGAAGAGTTGGAAGAATTACTGAAGATGGGAGAAATTAGATTCTTAGCAGAAGTAATGAACTTCCCAGCGGTAATTAATAGAGAAAGAGATATTATAGAGAAGATTGAATTAGCAAAGAAATACAATAAGGCAGTAGATGGACATGCTCCCGGGTTAAAGGGTATACCTCTATCTAAATACATAAGTGCCGGTATTTCTACAGATCATGAATCTTATCAAAAAGATGAAGCCTTAGAGAAGATCAAACTCGGGATGAAAATAATGATTAGAGATGGCTCTGCCGCTAAAAACTTCGATGAGCTAATATCTCTTGTAGATAGCCATTTTAAAGATTGTATGTTTTGTACTGATGATCTTCACCCCGATGATCTGCTAAAAGGACATATTAACTTATTCGTCAAGAGAGCATTAAGTTATGGAATAGATTTAATGAAGGTTTTAAGGGTTGCTTGTATTAATCCTGTATTACATTATAACCTCGATGTAGGATTATTAAGAATAGGAGATCCTGCAGACTTCATAATTGTTGACGATTTAATAAATTTAAATGTCATAAGCACCTACATTAAAGGAAAATTAGTAGCAAAAAGCGGAGTCACCATGATACCCCGTCAGACTGCAAAAAGAGTGAATAATTTTCAAACGGGATATAAAGAGAAAGAAGACTTTTTTATACCCCCTAAGATGAAAAAGTTAAATGTTATTAAAGCTATAGATGGACAGTTATTTACAGATAGAGAAATCCTCTACCCTACAATAGAAGAGGGCCGAACAGTTTCAGATGTGGAGAGAGACTTACTAAAAATCGTAGTAATTAACAGATACCACCAAGGCTCAAAACCTTCAATAGGCTTTGTAAGGGGATTCGGATTAAAGAAAGGAGCCATAGCCTCAAGTATTGCTCATGACTCCCATAATTTAATAGCAGTAGGAGTTACAGATGAAGACATATGTAGAGCCGTTAACTTAGTTATTGAAGCTAAAGGTGGTTTAAGCGTCGTATCTCAGAATGGTAAATTGATACTACCTTTACCAATAGCAGGAATAATGAGTGACTTAGATTATATTTCTACAGCCTATAAGTATAGAGAGATTAACAAAGAGACTAAAGAAGTTTTAGGTTCTACTTTAAGATCTCCTTTTATGACTCTATCTTTTATGGCCCTTACGGTAATACCAAAATTAAAGCTAAGCGACAAAGGTTTATTTGATGTTGTGTCTTCGAAATTTATAGAGTTATTTGCTAATTAAGTTAGTTCTATAGAGATATCTATATATAGACCCTATATTGCCTTAAAGAAGGCTTTAACCTTTTGAGTTGTCTTTATTATTGGAGTTGTAATCTTACAATTATTACCATTTCTTATCTTCTTACCTATAATTTCTTGCCTTTACTGAGAGAATTTTTTTTATAGAGTTTTGTCGATCAAAGCAGCTTTTTTGAAAAATTTTTTATAGATCTTCCCTTAAAGCTTATAGAAATATTCTACTCAGAACCGATATTTATACTTGCCTATAGAGGGGGTATAAAAGGTGGGTTAATTTTGCAACCTCTATTCTGATTTGATATAATTTACTTATAAGTTCATAGAAACTCTGAATTCTAACACTCTGCTATTTTATATTGTTCATTTATTTTGAGACATTAAAGAAATGTAATGGTATTTAAATATAAACAAAAAAAGCAGATTAATGTCGTGAAAAAATTAATATTTTTAAGTGAGCAAAGTCATCCTTACCTCCATATTCAAACGAAAGGAACCCTTGGAAAAGGATAGTGTTTTATTAAATTTATTCCAAAAAAGTCCTTCCTTAGGTTACAGTTCAATAGGAGATGAAGAAAAGACAAAATAAACAATTTACATAAAAATATACTAATTTACACAATATTTTTTAACTAAGGAGGCTAAAGATGGAACATGGTATAAGCGGAGAAGGCAGTGGATCGGCTAATAAAGCCATTCTTGGTATTAACGGCCTTGGTAGAATAGGTAAGCTCGCTTTATGGAATCACATAGGTAGGAAGTTTTTCTCTCATATTATCGTCAATATTGGTAGAAATGCAGGATCAAAACTTGAAGATATCGCCAATTATATAGTCAAAGACTCAAATTATGGATCCCTAGCCCGCTATTTATATGGATATAAAGCAAAGGATATCATAGATGATGTCGATGAAAAGAATAGCACAATAAGAATAGATGGAGTTCCTATAACTATTTTAAAAGAGTCCCGCAATCCTGCTGAGATCCGTTGGGATGAATATGGAGTTGAGTACGTTGTCGATGCTACTGGTAAATTCCTCGATCCAACTATTCCTGAAGATGTCAAAGGGGGTTCTGTAAGAGGTCATTTTAAGAGGAATGTAAAAAAAGTAATTGTTACAGCACCCTTTAAAATAAAAGATAAAAATGCTCCATGGCCAGAAGACTCAGTTACTGTTGTAATGGGCATAAACGACAATGAATATGATCCAAATAAACACAAAATTATCTCGGCTGCTTCTTGTACAACTACTTGTCTATCTCATATGTTAAAGCCTCTTGTAGACTATTTTGGAAGTGATAAGATATTAAGCATAACTATGAGCACTATACACGCCATGACGAGTTCACAAGAGATTCTCGATAGACTACCCAAAGATGGAGCTACCGATTTGAGAAAAAATAGGAGTGTATTCAATAATATTATTCTGACTACTACAGGGGTATCGAAAACCCTCCATCTAATTATCCCTGAATTGAGAGGAGTCCCCTTTATAGCTGAATCTATCAGAGTTCCTGTGACTACAGGGTCCTTAATTGTTCTCTTTGTTACTATTGGTAATTACGATGAGCTCCTCACAAAAGAATTGGTTAACATGATCTATAAAGAAGCCTCAGCTAAAGACAAAAACGGATATCTCCTCTATTCTGAGGAGCAGAATGTTTCCACCGATATAGTGGGCAAAATAGGACCTGCAGCTATAATAGAGGGGAATGATACTTATGTTTTGAACTCTTATATCTCTACCGAACAGAATAAGAAAATGCCAGTAAGTCAGTTGGTAATACATGGCTGGTATGATAACGAGCTGGGTAGCTTTACCAATGTGATGGGAGACTTGACTGTTAGAGTTGTAACTACATCTACTCATCCCGAAATGGCTAAATTAGCAGTTATTAACTGATGATAATGGTATAGATTCAATGTAATAGGTTTTTTCAACACTTTAATAAAGACAGAAAAAAAAGATCTTTCTAGTCTTATTAATTTATCCCCCTTAAAAGGATGGGACTGCAATTTTTTTTTTTAAAAATCTGTTTGAAATCCATTCAATAAGAAATATAGTTTTTAGAGGGCAAGTTGGAAGACTTTGACAAAAATTTGATGAGAAGATATTTGAGGTTCTTTGAATTAGCTACTAAAAATACCTATAAAGAATCAATTAAAAGCTTCTTAGAAGAAATATCTAATTTAACTAAAAGCCCTTTGGTTCATTACTCCTCTAAAGGGGTTGAAAAAAAGGACTTACTTTAGAGATGTTTTTGAAGAAAAATGAAGAAGATAATTCTTTAATTTACAACAACCCCAAATCTCTTTCTTATAAAGTCAGAAATTTAAAGGGATATTTTGGAATAGCTCGTCTATTCATCATCCCAATAATTCGCAAGAAAAATATACTGGCTACCATTGTTGCAGCTAATAAAACTGATGATTATACAGAGGAAGATATTAAATGGTTTTCCTTTCTGGCAGATTCCACAAAGTCTTCGGTTTAAACTCTTGCTAAACAAATCTTATCTTAATAGCAACCCTAACCTTATTGTGAAGGCTAAAACTCGTCACCACTACACACTGGCTATTCAGGTTTCAATTTCTAATAAAAATTCTCAAACTTCCTCTCGTCAAAATTAAAGATTTTTATGAAAATGCCGATTTATTTTATAGAGGCTTTTTCTAAAAGATCAATAGAGATCTAAATCTTTTTTTTCCATGACTTAGTTTTGGGGGTGTATGATGGCATTAATTCAATGGAGTGACAGCTATAGCGTTAACATCAAGGAGGTAGATGACCAACATAAGAGATTAGTTGCCATTATCAACGAGCTTCATGACGCTATGAAGGCAGGCAGAGGTAATGAAGTCCTCGGGACTATTTTCTCAAAATTAGCTCAATATGTGGGAAATCATTTTGCCACAGAAGAGAGACTGATGAGCAGTTACAATTATCCTGGTTATCTTGCCCATAAAAATGAGCATGCAAAACTCACCCAGAAGGTGTTGGAATTACAGAAAGAATTCCAAAAAGGTGTCCCTGTCCTAACGGTTGAACTATTTAGCTTTTTAAAGGATTGGATTCATGGCCACATTTTAGGAGCAGACAAGAAATTTGGACCTTTTCTTAATAGCAAAGGGGTTAAATAGTTTGAAAATCTTAATGGAAAGCTATAAGGTGCTATCCAATTGACTCAACTTTTAGAAGAATTTGGGGGGTTTTTTATGGGATGGTTTAGGAATATGAAGGTCAGAAATAAGCTTTTATCTATTTTTGCTCTAATCTTGGTTTTAAGTCTTCTAATATCGGTAATAAACTTTCTCGAATTTAGACAATTCAAAGATAATCTTAATCTAATAGTTAATGATAGGTATGTAAAGGTAAACAAATTAGATGAGTGCAAAGTAGATGTTTTAATGATTGGAGAGCTTTTAAGAAATATGCTTCTCGTTGAAGACCAAAAACTTATAGACACATACATGAATAGGGTAAGAGAGCTACAGACATCAGTGGCAGACAAAATTAAATTTCTCGAGGGTGTAATTAGAAGCGAAGAGGGCAAAAGGCTACTCAGTGAGCTAAAAATAGTCAGAGAAGAGTATATAAAAGAGAGAGAAAAACAATACGACCTTTTAAAAGAAGGAAAAAAGAAGGAAGCAAAGGAATTGTTACTTACCAGTGTGGCAAATGCCCAAAATAGATATCTTGATACTATAGAGAAAAATATCCAATTTCAAGAGAGGATGATGCAAACTACAGTAAAAGAGACTGAATCAGAGTATAAAAGATCGATAATAATAATGATAGTTTCAGGATTGGTCTCATTTATATTTCTTGCTTTCTCCATTGTGGTTCTTACAAAGAGCATATCAAATCCTCTAACGAAGTGTACCTCTGTTGCTGAAAGCGTATCAGAGGGAGATTTAACCAAAAAGCTCGATATCGAAGAAAGTCGTATCTCCAAAGATGAAGTGGGGAAATTAATGCTTGCCATAAGTACTATGGCTGGTAAGATTAAGGGCATGATAGCTGAGCTTAAGTCGACCTCTGACACCCTTGCTTCAGCTTCACAGCAATTAAGTGCATCTTCAGAACAGATGTCAAGGGGTGTGGCAGAACAAGCTGGTAGAGCCTCTCAGATAGCTACCTCTTCAACGGAGATGTCTCAGACGGTCATCGATATAGCAAAGAATGCTTCAAGTATAGCCTCTGCATCAGTAGACACAGCTAAGACGGCCAAGGAAGGAGAAGAGATTGTAAATAAGGCAGTAAAGGAGGTTAAAGCAATAGAAAAGACTGTTACAGAATCTGCTCAACTAATGACCTCCTTAGGTGAAAGGTCACAACAAATAGGTGATATTGTAAATGTCATTAAAGATATCGCCGACCAGACTAATCTGCTTGCTCTAAACGCAGCTATAGAAGCAGCGAGGGCTGGAGAGCAAGGAAGAGGATTTGCTGTCGTCGCCGATGAGGTGAGAAAGCTGGCAGAAAGAACCTCTAAAGCTACTGCAGAGATTGGCAACATGATAAATGCAATACAGCAGGAAGTAGAAAAGGCTGTGAAGTCGATGCATGAAGCAACTCAGAGGGTAGAAGTTGGCGTAAGTCATTCTTCGATGGCTGGGAGTGCCTTAAGGGAGATTGTAAATAAAGTCGACAGCCTTCAGTCGATGGTACAACAGATCGCTTCAGCAACAGAGGAGATGTCGACCGTCTCAGAACAGATAAGTGCTGATATAGAGACAGTAGCCAGCGTTTCGAAGGAGACATCAGCAGCAGCTGATCAGATAGCTGAGTCTTCATCGGACTTATCAAGACTTGCTCAAAAACTGAGTGATCTGATTAGACAGTTTAAAGTTTGAGAGTATTATTCCGTGGAATAACTGGGGCTTGAGGGTTTACAACTCTCAAGCTCTCTTTTGCCAAAGGGGGAGATCTCTCTTAGATCCTTTATGAGTTTCGGCATAATCTCATTAACGGTATCTATCTCCTCTTCTGTAGTATATCTACTTAAAGAAAACCTTATAGACCCGTGAATTGCATAGATTGGAACTCCCATTGCCCTTAATACATGACTCGGCTCTAAGGAACCAGAAGAACAAGCAGAACCTGATGAGGCACATATACCATGTTCATTTAGTCTAAGGAGTATAGCCTCTCCTTCTACATAGGCAAAACTTAAGTTTGTAGTATTGGGCAGGCGGTTTTCAGGATCTCCATTAATCCTTGAATCTGGGCAAGCCTTTAGAAGATGTCTCTCCAACTTATCCCTAAGATATGAGATAGTTATTAATTCCCCTTCTAACTCCTTTGCCGCTATTTCACAAGCCTTTCCGAGGGCTATGATAGATGCTACATTCTCTGTTCCAGCTCTCCTACCCCGCTCTTGATGCCCACCGATAAGATAAGGAGCAAATCTCAATCCCTTTCTAACATATAAAGCACCAACACCTTTTGGTGCATGTAATTTATGTCCTGAAAGAGATAGCATATCTACTGGCAGATCTCTAAGATTTATGGGGATCTTGCCTACTGCTTGCACAGCATCGGTGTGAAAGGGTATCTTTCTTTCTCTTAAGACTTCACCTATCTCTTTTATGGGAAAGATCGTACCTGTTTCATTGTTGGCATACATTATGGATACTACAGCGGTGTCATCATCGAGGGATCTATAAAAGGCGTCCATATCGAGTCTTCCGAGACTGTCTACAGGCAGAAAGGTAACTCTATACCCTCTACGGGCTAACCATTTACAGAGATTTAAAACAGCTGGATGTTCAACTTTGGTTGTGATAATATGCCTCTTATTTGGGTTTGTGTATAGACAGCTCATTATTGCGGTGTTGTCGCTTTCGGTCCCACAACTTGTAAAGATGATCTCCTCTGGTTGAGCCCCAAGTAATTCTGCTACTTTCCACCTTGACTCTTCAATCTTTTTTCTAATCTGACCTCCAAAGGTATGCATGCTTGAAGGATTACCATACAGTTCAGTAAGATAGGGTATCATCTCTTGATAGACCTCGGGAGCTATGGCAGTCGTAGCATTGTTGTCTAAGTAGATGATCCTTTTCATGCTACCTCTACAGTTATTTCATCACTAACAAGTTCTCTGAGTCTCTCTTCAATGCCCTTTATAGTCACATCGCTCATGGGGCAGCTTAAACACATTGCTCTGAGCGATAGGATCACTCTGTTGCCTTCTATATCGATCAGTTCTAAATCTCCACCATCGGCTTGCAATCTCGGTCTAATCTCGTTCTCTATTATATCCTGGATAAGGGCAATTTTTTGGAGGTTTGTCAATCTCTTTGGGGCAAGGGGTTTCTTAGGAGGAGCCTTTACAGACCATATCTCTTTAAGAATCTCTTCTATCTTAGGGATGCAAGAACCACAACCCCCTCCTGCCTTAGTATAATTAGTTATCTCCTCAACAGTTGTGAGGTGATTTTCAATGGCTACTTTTCTGATCTTCTCCTCGGAGACATCGAAGCATTGGCAAACAATATTCTCTTCAGGCTTCTGTACTTCCTTAATTCCTCTATAATTGGCAACTGCAGCCTCAAGAGCCTCCTTACCCATGACAGAACAGTGCATCTTCTCCTTTGGAAGCCCGCCAAGAAATTCAGCGATGTCTCTATTGGTTAGTTTCAAAGCCTCTTCTAAAGTCTTGCCTTTTATCAATTCAGTAAGGGCTGAAGCGCTGGCTATGGCTGAGGCACAACCGAAGGTCTGAAATTTAGCATCTATAATTCTTTCTGTCTCTTTATCGATCCTCAAAGTAAGCCTCATGGCGTCACCGCAGACTATACTGCCGACTTCCCCAACAGCATCGGGATTTTCTATCTCACCAGCGTTCTTTGGATTCAAGAAGTATTCTCTAACCTTATCAGTATATTCCCACATACCAGTTTTTTTAACAGAAAAGGAAAATAATGTCAACCATTATTAAGTTCCAATAGTTTATTTGCTTATTCAATTAAAGGAAAACATCATACCAAAAGAATCTTATGAGCCAATTGTAAAAAAGGAAGGTATCTCTTTAAATCTCCTTATTTAAGAGACTGATATTAACCTTCTTTATCAAAGACTTCTCTAATTTTCCTTGAGAGTGTTTGGATGGTAAAAGGTTTTTGGATGAAATCAATCCCTTTTTCCATTACTCCATGCCTTAATATTACATCATCTGTGTAACCAGACATATATAATACCTCTGTATCTGGGCGATATCTTTTTATCTCATGGAAAAGTTTAACAGCACCCATTCCTGGCATAACAACATCAGAAATCACAAGGTCTATTGAGTTATTATGAAATTGAGCTAAAAATAAAGCTATATCTGGATTTGGAGCCTCAAGGGTTTTATAACCAAGCCTTTTTAACATTTCAAGAACAATAGCTCTTACCTTTTCATCATCATCTATAACAAGCACAGTCTCATGCCCTTTCAGTAGTTTACCCTCAATTTTTTCAATTATTTCTTTTTCAATTCTTGGAAGTAAAATTTTAAAGGTTGTTCCTCTGCCTATTTCACTTTCACACCATATATTGCCCCCATGCTGTTTTACAATGCCAAATACCGTTGAAAGTCCTAATCCAGTACCCTTTTCTTTGGTTGTAAAAAATGGTTCAAAAATTCTGTCTTTTATCTCATCGGGAATTCCAAAGCCTGTATCTTTTATAGACAACATAACATACTGTCCTATTTGAGCTCCTTCATGGCTCTTCATAAATTCTTCATCAACTTCAAAATTGGTTGTTTCAATTATGATTTTTCCACCATCAGGCATGGCATCTCTTGCATTTACAACAAGCTCAACTATAACATTCTCTATCTGAATAGGGTCAGCTTCAACTAATCCTGTATCAGCCGAAAGATTTAAAGTTAATATTATATCTTCACCAATTAATCTTTTAATAAGAGATTCCATCTCCTTAACCAATTCATTTATATTTATAACCTTTTTCTCTAAAACTTGTTTTCTGCTAAAAGCAAGCAGTTGTTTAATCATTTTTTCTGCTTTTTCTGATGAATCCAAAACATTTTGAAGATAAACCCTTATTGGATCATTTTCAGAAATAGATACAAGGGCAAGCTGTGTAAAGCCTTTTATTGAAGTAAGCATATTATTGAAATCATGAGCTATGCCTGCAGAAAGCTTTCCAATTGCTTCCATTTTTTGAGCATGAAGT
>JAOAEO010000036.1 GCA_026416735.1 Thermodesulfovibrionales bacterium | reverse complement strand
AGACAGATATTAGGCTTATACCTTACAAAGGGTCTAACGATTTTATTTGTTTTTCTCTTAATAAATTTGTTATTGTTTATTTTCTAATACTTATTATTACGACTAACTTAAGAACAACAGTCTTTTTGCAACTCAAAGATAGCTAATAGCTTGACACTATGAGAAAAATCGATTATTTTAGAAAGTCGGCTAATTTAAGAGGGACTGAATTATGAAAAGAGGGTTTATACTCAGTATTATTATGTTTATATGTATTTTTTTTATATTCTCCTGTGGAACTAAAGGAGTCAAAAGAGATTCTCAGGCTGACAATAAATTGGCTGCTTCCGTTATGGCCATCAGTGATCCAGCTATCGCTGCCACTCCGGAAACGACGGCATCTAACATTCAGCAACCTACTGAAAATATAACGGTATCTCAAAAAACACCTCAAGAAGTAGGACAAACAGAAAATAGGATATCAGGACCTTTAGGTAGAACTGGTAGGATGACAGGGGGGTCAATTAGCTTCTTTTTTGATGATGCCGATATCTTCGAGGTAGCACAAACCGTCTTTGGTGACATTTTACGAGTAAACTATGTAATCGACCCAAAAGTAAAGGGCAGAGTAAACTTTAGAACAGTCACTCCGATTCCTCGTGAAGAGGTCCTTCCGATAATGGAAATCATTTTTAGACTTAATGGAATTGGCTATGTTGAAGAAAAAGGTCTTTACAGAATAGTGCCACTGGCAGACGTATCGAAAGAGTTAGTTTATGCTCAAGTTGGCAAAGACCCCTCAGAAGTAGCTATAGAACTGTTTACTTTCAAAAATGTAAATCTAAAAGACTCAATGACAGAGATAGAAAGTGCCATTGGATTACATCTGACAGGTGGCACCCTCAGAATTATCCCACTATATAGATTAAACAGTCTATTAGTAGTAGCTGCATCTAAAGAACATCTTGAGTATATCAGAAGTTGGGTAAATACCTTTGACAAGCTCTTTGCTGGAGCAAGACCTAAAATTTTTGTCTTCCCCTTGCAAAATAGTAAGGCTTCTCATATAGCTTCTTTATTACAAGCAATCTTTGCAGGCGGTGCTCCAGCTACACCATCCCCCCCGTCTCCTCCAGCAACGCCAACTACAAGACCAGGAGCAACAACCACACCTTCACCAACACCTACAACTCCACCAACAGCACGAACTGGAGTTGCAGCTGCAGTTACTGGCACTGGCTTTTTAGTGTCTGCTGACACAAGAGTATTTGCCGATGAAGTTACCAATTCATTGATTATAGTTGCTACACCTGCAGACTACTCCTTTATTGAGGAGACCATAAAGCAATTAGATACAGTTCCCCGACAAGTAATGATAGAAGCCTTAATTGCTGAAGTTGAATTAAGAGATGATCTGAGTTTTGGTATTGCCTGGTCGCTGCGGACTGATATAAACATAACCAATATGAAGCCCTTCAATAGAGACATAACACTTAGTGGTCTCCTAGGACAGAGGCCTTCTGCTCTCACTGATAAATTTGAAGGTTCAGGGTTTACCTTTTTAGCTACAGATTCAAAAGGTATTGTTAGGGCTAAGCTTGAAGCTTTAGCATCTCAAGCCAAACTAAAAGTTCTTGCATCACCCCATATCCTTGTCTCTGATAACAGAGAAGCGCGCATCCAGATTGGTGATCAAGTGCCAATAGCAACTTCTGAGACAAATATTACAGGTACTACCCAGATACAGAGAACTATCCAGTATAAAGATACAGGTATAATACTAAAAGTTAAGCCTCAGGTTAATGAAGGGGGGCTTGTGTCTCTCGATATCACCCAAGAGGTATCGAACTTTTTTATTCAAAGGATTTTTGATACCGATCAAGTTGTTATCAAAAAACGTGAAGCCACAACAAATTTAGTCGTTCAAAACGGACATACTATAGTAATAGGCGGTCTCATAAGAGATGACATACAGACTACCCGAGAAGGTCTTCCTATTCTTTCAAAAATACCACTTTTAGGATATCTATTTAGTAATACATCAGAAAAGAACACTCGAACTGAGCTTGTAATGTTACTTACCCCATATGTAGTCAAAAGCCAAGAAGAAGCTTCAGAATTAACCTTAGAGCAGGTTAGTAAACTAAAAGGTCTTAAAGGGGAGATGGATGAAATGGTAATAATAAAGGGAAAAAAGGAATAAAACTCATTAGAAAACTCCACTAAGGATTAACGATTTCATATTTGGGGTAACGAGTAAAGAATTTAAGATCTTATCATCCTAATTCTAAAAATTTATAGGAATTTGATAAATTAGATTTTTATTTTTTAATTCAGCCAAAGTTTATTAAAGTCATCGAATAATTTTTTCATAATTTATCCCCTATGATTATCCTTTAGATAGCCCCTGAATGATTTTTAAAGAAAAGTTTTGATAAGCTTCAACAACAGATTTTTATCTAAACCTTATACATCAACTCTAAGTTTACCCCCTTTAGCATTGAAAAATTCTATACTGACCCCTTAAGAAGTGGACATGGTTACTTTGTAGAGGGTTTGACTTTTTCAGTTTAACAGAGAATAACAAAAAGGGGGTGCATTAAAAATGAAACAAAGGAGATGGACAGCAGAAGAAAAGATGGCAATTGTTATGGAAGAGATTAAAGGCAGTAAATCTGTAGCTGAACTTTGTAGACAAAATAAGATTAGCCAAGTTCCTTATTATCGCCTAAGGGATAAATTTCCTGAAGGTGGGAAGCTTGCATCGATAAATGGATGCAGTTAAAAGGCTAAATTTGAAAAGTTATACAGTCGGGGTAAAATATAAAATGATAGAAAATTACAGTTGGGAGGCATGGAACATGCCTTCACTTTTATTAAGAAACTCTATCTAACTATATAACCCCTTGGAGTTATCATCCAGTTTAGCCATATATAAGTTTGTGAGTTGCCAACTATTATGGTAGTTTGCATGTCTATATCGTAAGTAAGCATATTTTCTAAATCAGTAATTATAATAGTTTCGCCATCCCGCATCGCTTGTTTAACTATTCCCACTGGAGTAGTAGCAGGTCTATATTTTCGTATGATTGAAGCTGCAAGACTTATATGATCAACCCTCCCCTTACTCTTTGGATTGTAAAGAACTATTACAAAGTCTGCCGAAGCTGCTGCTTCAAGTCTTTTTGCTATAACTTCCCATGGGGTAAGTCTATCTGAAAGACTAATAGAAGCAAAGTCATGCATGAGGGGTGCACCCAGTCTTGAAGCACAAGCATTAAGAGCTGCTATCCCAGGGATGACTTCAATGTGGGGAATAGCTCCATAACCTTTAAAGTCTAATTTTAACAACTCAAAGATCAATCCTGCCATGGCATAAATACCTGGGTCGCCTCCACTTATTATTGAAACAGTAGCCCCCTCTTTTGCAAGCTCAATGGCTTTTCTACATCTTTCTATTTCTTCTGTCATGCCAGTAGAGATAACCCTTTTATCCTTTATTAATTCAGATATGAGCTCAAGATAGGTGGTATAGCCTACTACATAGGAGGATCTTTCGATAGCTCTTTTGGCAGAAGGTGTGAGGTAGTCTAAATTGCCGGGGCCTGTACCAACAATATAGATCTTACCTATCCTCTCTGCCTTTTGATTGTTTATTTTTATGTGATTCATAAATGTATTTTTTATTAAAAAGATTCTATTCAAAAAGCGATTTCTGCTATAGAGAGAGTTACATTGCCCCTTTTCTGCTTTTTTATCAGAAGGTTTCCACCCTTTGAAGCCAAAATAGCACAGGGCTCTGCTACAGCCTTTGCACCTGTAGCCTGGAAAACTCTTTCAGATGTTTCGATATTTTCTACTTTATTAATCTCTTCAGGACTGAAAGACCTTATTTCAAGGGAATACTTTTTTGCGAGATCCAAAAGACCTCTTTCATATGCCTTTTTGTCTAAAGTGGCAAAACAATGAATACTTAGGATAGAAAGGTTATTTTCTCTAAATAACTCTTTTAGTGTTTTTTCTATCTCTTGGGATTCAGTATTGCTATTCAACCCTATCCCTACGACTAAGTTTTTTGGTCTAAGTATCAGTTGCTTTCTTTTTTCCTTTTCTCCAAATGAAGTGCGCAAAAGCTTATCTTGACTAAACTTATCTTTTGATTTAATCAGATCAGAGCGAGAAAAATTATTTAATATCGCTATCTTATTAGAAATCACTAAATCTGCGTTTTTAGGGTCGGTAGTTTTTATAAACTCCGATGGGAGGCAAAGATTTATTTCACTATAGATCTTCAATTTTTTTTTATTAAGAAATTTAGTAGAGATGGAAGGTAATAGATCCCAATTTTCTATCTCAAGACTATTTTCCTTCGCCCATAAATCTATGGCTGGCAACTTGTTGATGTCACTTGCAGTAGTTATAACAGGTTGAGCTCCGAGGTATTCTGCTAATTTTCTTGCATACTCATTTGCTCCACCAAGGTGTCCACTTAAAAGGCTTATTACGAAACTACCTTTTTCATCTACTACTAAAATGGCAGGATCTATTCTTTTGCAAGTGAGTAAGGGTGCAATAGCTCTTACCACTATCCCGCTCGCCATGATAAATATCAATAGCCCCTTCTCATTCCAATGTTGTTTGACAATATCTCTTTTGTATTTAACAATAGTTGCTTCTTTATACAAATATTTAATCTTTTTTGAAAGTAAATAGCCCTCTTTAGTTATATAAAATATTGTAGTAGGCATCATCTACTATCGCACCATCTTCTTGCATTCTGAAACATCTTAAGCCATGGAGAAGTCTTGAGATTTTCTCTCAACTCGAGAGGCATCCATGCCCACTGCCATTTGAGAAAGGTTCGTTCTGGATGAGGCATCATGGCAAGATGTCTGCCATCTAAGGAACAAAGAGCAGCAATTCCATAGGGAGAACCGTTTGGATTAAAAGGATATTTCTCAGTAGATTCTCCGTTGTCATCAACATATCTAATTGGAGCTAAATCCTTTCTCAATATCTCGATAAGCATATCCTCTTCGGGAACGAAGAGGCGGCCTTCACCGTGGGCGACCCAAATGCCTAAAATGGATCCCTCCATACCTTCGAGCATTATTGAAGGGCTTTTAAGGATTTTAACAGTTGAAAACCTCGATTCAAATCTGCCAGATTTGTTTCGGATAAACCTCGGTTGTTTTTCAGAGGATATGCCACTCCATGGAATCCACCCCAAAAGAGACATGAGCTGACAGCCATTACATACACCTAAACTGAAGGTATCATCTCTCAAATAGAATTTTTCAAACTCCTCTTTCAGTAATTCATTGAATCTAATTGTACCTGCCCACCCCTTGGCTGCACCGAGCACATCCGCATAGCTGAAGCCACCGACAAAGGCTACACCTTTAAATCTATCGAGTGTTATTCTTTTATTTATTAAGTCAGTCATCATTACATCCCAGGTTTCAAATCCTGCTTGGTAGAAGGCTGATGCCATTTCTCTATCGCCATTACTGCCTTCTTCCCTGATGATGGCAATAGATGGTTTTGTATCTTTTCTCAAAAATATTTTGGGAGTCTCTTCTGGAACAAAAGACAACTGATAAGTTGGTCCTTTCCTGCCGTAAATGTTTCTTCTCTCTTCCTTAGCGCACTCTGGATTAGCTTGAAGCATCTCAATATTAAAACTGGTCTCTTCCCAAATCTGTCTGAGGAGTCTCATATCTTCATCGAGGACACTTATGTAAGAATCTTTTGAAAAGAAAAGATTCAATCTTATTTTTGTATTTTTAGTCGTCTTGCCGATTATCTGGTAAGGAATTCCTTGCTTCTCGAGAAAAGATGTAATGATATTTTCGTTGGTTGGCAAATATTCAATTATCACACCAGCTTCCTCTGAGAATAGTAGTGCCAATAAATCTTCGGCTTTAGTGAAGCTCTTGTCAACTTTTATATCGATATCTAATCCACAATTGCCAGCAAATGCCATCTCTAAGAGGGTGGTGATAAGTCCACCATCACTTCTGTCATGACCTGCAAGGATTAAACCTTTATCAATCAATGATTGGATTGCATTAAAAGTATTCTTCAGAAGAGTTGGGTTATCGATATCGGGAGATTGATTTCCTATCTGTTTGAAACACTGGGCGAGGGCAGATCCTCCGAGCCTATTTTTACCACCTGATATATCTATGAAAATCAGAAAGCTTTTGCCGGGTGCTTTTAGGTCAGGGGTTATTACCTTTGATACATCAGGACAAGGAGCATAGGCTGAGATTACAAGAGTGGGTGGCGATTTTACAGTTTCAATGGAGCCGTTAGGTTGTCTAACTCTTGCAGCCATTGAAAGACTATCTTTTCCTCCATCGACAGCGATGCCAAGCTCAATCATTAAATCTTTTAAAGCTATTATGGCGTCATATAATTTTGCTCCTTCGCCCTCTAATTTAGGAGCCCACATCCAATTGGCAGAACATTTTATATCAGAGAGGGAGCTTATCCTTGCCCATAGTATGTTAGTGAGGGCTTCAGCCACACACATCCTTGCCATTGCAGAAGGATTTATAAGTGACTTTATTGGCTGTTCACCAATTGAAATAGCAGCACCAGAATAAAGACCTTCTTCATTAGGGAAGTGACTTTGAGCCACTACTGCTACATTAGAAAGGGTAAGCTGAAGAGGTCCAACACATTGCTGTTGAGCAATTAAGCCAGTAACAGATCTATCCACTTTATTAGTAAGGAATCTTTTAGAGCCGACTGATAGTAACCTTAGAACTCTTTTGAGTATATCCTTAAAGGGCAACTCTTCTTGGAGAGAAAAAGGCTCATTTTCTACTTTTGTTCTTCTGAGTTTGAAGACCTTTTGGGGCATATCACCTAAAACTCTTTGGAGTTGTAAGTTTTCTACAATTTCATCATTCCAGCTATCGTATAGAACAATATAACCATCTCCTGTGATTTCCCCTATAATAGAAAAGGGTAGTTTTTCTCTTTCACATATGACCTTCAATAAATCTATCTTGTCTTGGTGAATTAAGATAGCATCCTGTTCCTGATATTCAGCACCCCATATTTCTAAAACTGATAGAGTAGAATCGCCTAAAATAATCTTTCTAATATCTATTTTTGCACCAGCTGGATAGATGATCTCTTTCACTACATTACAATTCCCTCCAGCTCCTTGATCGTGAATACTAACAATTGGATTTTCATCACCCAGTTCTATGCAGGCTCTAATGACTCTATTTAGTTTCTGCTCCATCTCGGCATCACCTCTTTGAACGGCGTTAAAATCCAGTTCTTCTATATTTTCGCCCTGTATCATACTGGATGCCGAACCTCCGCCAATGCCAATTCGATAGGCGGGACCTCCAATCTTTACAACTAACATCTGTCTTTCAGGTTGGGCCTTTTCAACATGTCGAGAGTCTATTTGGCCTATGCCACCTGTAAACATTATGGGCTTTATCCATTCCCATCTCTCACGGTTTGATAAAATAAGCCCAAAGGAGCGACTAAAGCCTTGTATTATTGGTTCACCAAATTTATTACCGTAATCGGAGGCACCATTGCTTGCTTCGATCAAAATCTGTAGAGGTGATGCTAAATTGGTAGGATATGGATAGGTGCTATCTTCCCAGGGTAAAGGATAGTTTGGTATTAGTAAATTGCCAACACAGTATGCTGCAGTACCAGCAATTACGTGGCCTCCTCTCCCTGTTGCATGGACATCTCTAATTCTGCCACCAACTCCTGTCTCAGCGCCAGGGAAGGGGGCTACTCCTGAGGGGAAATTGTGAGTTTCTGCCGTAAAGATCAAATGATAAAGGAGCTCCTTTTCAATAAAGGGTGATGGATAAAAGGTTTTTTGCGGTAAGATGGTTTTTACCTTACATCCTCTAATAGCGCTTGAATTGTCTTTAAAGGCGATAATACTATTAGAAGGATTCTTCTCATAGGGTTCTTTAACAATTTGTAATAGGCTTTTCGAGATTTCCTCGTTATCGATTAAAATCTTTCCTTTAAAAAACCAATGGCGAGAGTGTTCGCTGTTAGATTGACTAAGGTCGAAGCATTCCACATCTGTAGGGTTTCTTTTTAGCTCTTCAACGAATAGCTTATAATAAAAATCTATGTCCCACTCATCCATTCCAAGCCCGAGTTCTTGATTGAGCTTAATTAACGCTTCTGGACCTTCTTCTATAAGCGGGATAATTCTGACTTCTTTTGGTTTGATGTCCATCTGAAATGTCTTAATTGGTTCTGGATAGAGACATTCTGTCATGCGGTCGTAAAAGATCGGGATTATCTCAGAGATATTGTTTATTGCAACAGGAGAGATAATCTGATATCTTCTTGAACGCTCTATACGAATAATATTTTGAATACCACAGGCGTGACATATGGAGACAGCATTAGTTGACCAGGCAGTGGTAAAATTTAGACGGGGTCCAAATTCTAAGATTATTCCATTATTTGGATCGAGAAAACTCTGATTAGACAAGCCTTGAGGGTCAAAGGTCTCAGCTAGTAACCATTTTAGTATTGCTATCTCATTGTCCTTTAGAAAATCATAACATTCGATGTTGAAACAGAATTCTGTCTTTAAATTTAGTAATTCAGTACTAATCTTAATTCTTTCAGATATCTTTTTCAGGAGATTAATAGACTCATATTGGCTCAGGGCTGGAGTTCTATAGAAGCGAATTAAATTCCCAGACATACCTTTCTATTACTTAAGAAAACATTTATTTTGGTTTAATACATAGAAGAGTCTAAACTTTCTTAGATAAATATTATATTAGAAACGACCGATGATTTGATAGTGTCTACTAAATATTTAACTAAGGTAAGTTCTAACACTGTTCTAACACCCTAAACAGTTCATTTCTGAAAAGTTACTAAAAATATTGCAGGAGACTAATACAGCGAAATTACGATTTCAGCTCTCCTTCTAACGCCTACCAATTTAAGTATTGAATTTTTTTCCTTCCTTCATTTGAAACATCTTTTTATTGGTAACATAGTAAAAAACCATTTAAGTGAAAAATTGTAATAATAGATAAAGGTTCAGAGAGTGCCATCCTGAAATCCTATCTAACTAAAGATCAAGCTTTTGTAGAGTTCATTGAGCCTTAAGAAGTTACAAAGACTATCATAAAAAAGAAAACGGCTATTATTAGTTTTTAAAGAAGTTTCGATTTAAAGGGTTCTGATAAAAGAAAAGGACTAATTCAAAAAGAGTTAGACTTTCTTTTGAAATTACCTGTAGCCCATTCTTGGATTCTTGCAGAACGATAAGAAAAAATGTCTTTAAGTTGTCTTTTTATTAGCCAGTGGAAGGGTATTGAATAAAGAGGTAGACTATATGTAACAAGATCTTTCATCAAAGTGCCTTCTGGGGTGTCATAGAAGATATGAAGATGGAGCCAAAATTTATAAGGACCCTCCAACTGTATATCGATAAAACTATCAGGTGGCTTATATTCTATAATTTTGCTTTTCCACATCCTTTTGAATCCAAAAACCTTTATGGAGTACTCAAATTCTGCTCCTTCATATACTTCTACCTTTTGGCAATTAAGCATCTTAAAATCGAGCCAATCTGGGGTAATCTCATAAAGATTACAGGGGTCTTTGAAAAACTCAAAACATCTTTCTTTTAAGAGGCAGATAGACTGTGATGTTATTAGTCTATGGGTATTGAAGCTGATTTTTTCAAAGGTTATGGAAAAATCTTTTGGTAAGACATACTTATCAGTCACACGGCAGATTCCTCCTTTAAAGCACCACTAATTAAAATGAAAAGGAGAAAAAAGCGCAAATGACTTCCTCTCTATATCTTCTGAAGATATGAGTTCAGATATTGGAATTATAATATTTACCCTTACGGTAGAAAATAATTCATAGAGGTCGCTATTCTTCAATCTTTACGAAATTCTTCTTTCCAGCTCCACATACAGGACATCTCCAGTCATCAGGTAGATCTTCGAACTTAGTTCCCGGAGGTATCTTGCCTTTCTTGTCGCCTTTTTCTGAATTATAAATATATCCGCAATTGCTACCTTGGCATTGCCACATTTAGGAACCTCCTAAAAGCAAATATACAAATATAATAATAAATTATTACATTTAACTAAATTTTTATGCAAAGGTTAGATAACTTATGTTTTTTTTTATTATTTATAAATAAGCATAAAACTTAATAAAAGGGATCGTCGAGCCAAAATAGAAATGTTCTCTTTTCACTAAATAGGGATATCCTCTTTTTACCCTCCTCCCTTTATATTTTTGGAGGCTTTCCTGCTTATTTTAAATTTCCTCTAATAGTGATCTGCTATTGGTTTATGAACTGTTTCCCCTTTATTTCCACTTTATGTTTTAGTGGCTTTTAAGGTCAAACCTCAATCTGCCCAAACTTCAAGTATCTGTCTTGATAAAGTATCCACATATAGTTGTCTATCGCCTCTGTTGCTATTGCTATCTTTCATACTATCGCATTCTTTATCTGATATAGCTTTTTGTTAATAGGTCATTCTATTGTCATTACGAAATGTTCTTTCTGCTTTTTATGCAAAGTATTATATAAATTACTCATACCCCTTGGCACAGCAAGGAAAAGTCTCAGTGGTCTATTTGCCTTGGAGGTAGTTTCAAGGAATTATCTATCTATGCCCATAATATGCCTTAGCATCTCCATAGGACTGCTTCAAGATTTTGTAGGATTTTTGCTAAAAAAATTTTTAGTCTATAAAGCTACTTTTACTTGGACAGATATGATTTGATATATAATCTGATTATAGCCTGTATAAATATTGCATTTTTTTTGAATATATTTGGGTTAAATAAAATGAAGGAACTTGGATGAGTAAAAAGCTTGCCTATGAGAGATACTTTTGGTTTCATAGACAAATAAAAGACGGCAAATTCCCTAATGCCTCCCATATGGCTCAGGAATTTGAGATATCTGCCAAACAGGCACAAAGAGATATTGATTTTATGCGAGACAGACTTTCTGCCCCATTACAGTATGATACAAAAAGGCGGGGGTATTATTATAGCTCTCGAAATTATGAGTTACCTTCAATATGGATAAAGGAGGATGAACTTTTGGCTTTGTGTTTTGCTACAAAACTGGCAAGCACTATCCCTCAGGATGAAATTAAGAAATCCTTAGAGCTTATGATAAAAAAGTTATCAAGCTTTCTTACATCTGACTTTAATAAGTTTCAGAGATTTATCAACAACGTATCGGTCAAAAACATAGAGTATTACATCGTAGATAAGACAATCTTTCAAGAAGTAATCTCAAGTCTATTTAATCAGCAGACCATAGAGTTTGACTATTACTCACCACATAAAAAGGAGAAATCACGCCGTGTTGTAAAGCCTTTGCATCTACTCTGCTATATGGGACGGTGGTTTTTAATAGGTTATTGTAGAGAAAAGACAGAAATAAGATATTTCTCACTGTCCCGTATTAATTCTATTAAAGTCGTGGATGAAGATTTTGATATTAATACTTCCCATGACATAAAGGCAATTATAGGTAACTATTTTGGGATTTTCTCTGGAGGCTCTCCCCAAAAGGTTTGCCTCAAATTTAACCCTGAGGTAGCTGACTGGATAAAGGAGCAGATATGGCATGAGGCTCAGATAATGAATTTAAATGATGAAGGAAGGCTAACTCTAAGATTTCCAGCTACAAACTTTTCAGAACTAAAGGGAGAGATATTGAAATTTGGCTCAAATGTAGAGGTTGTCTCACCTGAAGAGCTCAGATTAGAAATTAAAAAAGAGATAGCGAAGATGAATACTATTTATAGATAGGACATTATTTGGGAGGGATAGTATTTTATAATGCTATTATAGAAAACCAAAGGAGCTCAAAAATGAAAATATCTAAAAGCTCAGAGGGAATAGAAAGGAGAGGCTTTTTAAAGCTCTTGGCAGGTCTGCCTGCCTTATTTTATGTGCCCCGTTCTAAAAACATTACAAACATACTCATCCTTGAAACTGTGCTTGCGGGGTTTAGGTATTAAGATTGAGAACTTATTTGGCAAAACTTAAAGGTTGGAACAGCCTTAGCCCTAGAAGGGAGTCACAAAACCCCTATGATCAAAAGGCTATAGAGGTCTTTTAGAGAAGTTATAAGTTGGGATATTTACCAAGGGTAGATAACTCTGCCACATCTCAGATGATGGATAAAGGTTTGCCCCTTGAGGCAAAGATTACTTGGTTAAAAGTTGATGAAGATCCTTGGGAAAGGATTGGGATAAACATAGAGTTGGTGGTC
>JAOAEO010000035.1:9381-12892 GCA_026416735.1 Thermodesulfovibrionales bacterium | reverse complement strand
TTATAAGCCAACTGCTACATGCATTTTCAGAGGAAGATAATGTTAAGATTATTAAAAAATCTGCAGATGCTATCACTAAGAAAGGTAGAATAGTCATTCAGGAGTTTTATATCGATAATAGCCATACCAGCCCTGTTAGGAGTGCTATTTTTTCAGTAAACATGCTCGTTCAAACAGAAAAGGGAAGATGTTATAGTCCTGCAGAGATTAAGAAATGGCTTTCTCGAGCAGGGCTAAAAAACTTTAATGAGAAATACTTTGATGACTGTCTGATTTTAACGGCAAAATTTTAGAACAAAAAGATTTTCAAAATAGAATTACATGAATTACACCTTTATCTCTTATGCATTCTTATAAAATTGCTTACTGAGCGATCATAGGTCCTCTCAAACTCTTTGTTAAAAAAACAAGCAGGCAATTGATTCATCTTTCTATGATAATGAAGACATTCACAACATTTATACTTTTTTGGGCAAGGTTCATAGGTGCAGTTACAATATTCTTTATTCTTTTCCATTATGCATTCCATATTATCTCTCCTTAGAAAATATTTAAAGAGGGCTTTTTTTCAATACAAAGGCATCTTTGCCATTTTGGAGTATATCTATCATCCTCACAATTGATTCATCGTGGAGGCAGTTAATCTTGTCTCTGTCTATTCCATATCTTCTCTTTTTATTTAGGAGTGAAAGAAAGACAAAGCTTTTATATATTCTCTTATTTGTTTTAAATGAAAATATGAAGCTTTCCAATGATTCTTCCAGAAACCTGTCATTCCTTTTTTGAACTGAAGAGCTTATAGTTATCGAATGTAACCAATAGATCTTATCTATTAGGCTATCGGCTTTTAACTCAAGCCATGCATGGCTCATCTGCCATTTATCGGTAGTTAAATTTTCATGGGCAACGGTATCTGCAGCAAGATGGGTTAAATAACCGTAGACAAAAGCTTTTTCGGAAGGCTCATCGGCAAGATCAAAGAGTCTGAGACCCATCTCCCAACTATGGGAATTCTTCTCATCGGGCAAGTATCTTTTGCCTAAGATCATATCGGCTATGAGGTTTCCATAGAGAAAATCTTCTCTGTGTTGCCTTAAAAGGTGGATTACAGCTGGTGAGATCAAAGCGGCATAAGAAAAAATCTCATTTGCAAGATATATATGGGTCAGAGGTCCCCATGCAAAGGAAATTGATGGGGTAAAAAGGAAGAAAATTAGAAAGACATTGAATATAAGCATTATGATAACTCCTTTAAGAACCTTAACATTAATCTTACTCCGAAGCCAGTTGCTCCTTTTGACAGATAGGGTTTGTCTTTGTCATTCCATGCCACACTGGCAATATCTAAATGGATCCATGGAACATCGTTAACGAATTCTTTTAAAAAGTATCCACCTGTAAGTAATGCAGCATCTTTACCTGCGGAGTTTTTCAGGTGAGCTATATCACTTTTAAGATAATCCTTATATTCTTCATATAGAGGCATTTCCCAAACCCTCTCATAGGTCTCTAAAGAAGCCTCTTTTATTTTATCCATTAGTTCAGAATTATTTCCCATCATGGCAGCTGCCTCATTGCCAAAGGTTATCTTACAGGCACCTGTCAAGGTTGCTATATCTATGATAGCTTTAGGTTTGAAATATTTTATGGCATAGCCTATAGCATCTGCAATCGCGAGTCTACCCTCAGCGTCTGTGTTGACTATTTCTATCGTTTTGCCAGTAATTGCGCTTACCACATCGCCGGGTTTAGTAGCATTGCCTCCTGGGAGATTTTCTGTAGCTGGTAGTATACCGATTAGATTTAACGGCAAGTCTAATTGTGATGCCCCTTTAATTATGGCAAGTACTACCGCTCCTCCTGCCATATCATATTTCATCTTCTCCATCCCCTCTGCAGGCTTAAGGGATATACCGCCGCTGTCGAAGGTTATAGATTTACCTATCAAAACGAGAGGTGACCCTTTTGAGCCAGAATAACTAAGTATAATGAATTTTGGAGGCTCATTAGAGCCTTTAGCTACCGATAAAAAGGCATTCATTCCCTCTCTTTGAGCTTCTTGCCTTTCAAGTATTTTTACATTGATTTTCTTTGAGGCTAAAGAATTAGCAATTTCAGCAAGTTTTGTAGGCGTCATGTCATTTGCAGGAGTATTTATAATATCTCGAGCAAAATTAACTGCTTCAACATTAGTTTGAACCCATTTGAGGGGAATCTTTTTTTCTTCATAGAGTAAAACGATATTTTTAATCTCTCTCACTTCCTCAGATTTTTTATATTTGTCGAAGCTATAAAGATTTAAAAGAGCTCCCTCCAGAAAATAAGTAGGTAGGCTTTCCTTACAATTAATTTCCGATGTAATGGTGTCAAGCTCTTTAGTAGATATTACGACCCTCTCAAAACCCAAAGACTTTAAGTATGTAAGAGCCTTCCCTCCCGATTGCCTTATTTTTTCTGTCGTTATCTCACTCTTTTTCCCTAAACCAGTTAAAAGGATTCTATCTATCTCTGAATTGTGCAAATGGATGAGGGTATTTGATCCAAGCTTTGCATTGAATTCACCAGATTTGATTATCCTATAAAGCAAACCTTCTGTCTGGGAGTTTAACTTTTCGTAAGGTTTGGGAAAGCTATTTTCAAAAAGTGGAATTACTAAAACATCAGCTTTAATTTCATCTTCCTTTTTATTTTGGACTTCGATTTTCACCTTCATATTATCTCTTCCTTGTGTAAATTGTATTGTAATAAACAGGAGCTGCTTCTTTTGCTCCTAAGACAATTAAATTCATTCATTGCTTTTTCAACACCCTTTGTAATTATTGTTATAACAGCTGTTGCTGTATTATCTATAATGTCTTTTATAATCTTTTCTTCCTCTGGTGTGAAATTACTTAATACATATTCTTCAACGGAGAGATCTGGGGCTCTTCCAATGCCAATCTTTATTCTTATGAATTCCTTTGTATTAAGCTCTTGAATTATTGACTCTATGCCTTTGTGCCCACCGGAAGAACCTCTCCTTTTGATCCTTATAGTGGCAGGTTCGAGATCTATATCATCATGAATAACTATTAGTTGATCGGGATGCACGCCTAATAGGCTTAATAGATGTTTAACGGCTAATCCGCTTCTATTCATATAGGTTAGAGGTTTCATGAGAACAGTCTCTCTATTTTCAATAAAACCCTTTCCTAATTCATAAAAAATACCTTTCTTGAGCTTAACATTCATCTGCTTAGAAAGATAGTCAATTACACGGTAGCCGATGTTATGGCGAGTGTAAAAGTATTCTTTACCAGGATTGCCTAATCCTGCGATAACCCACATAATATGCTAACTTACTGTCTAATGATTATTAACTGTTTTTTAAGATTAGGCAGAGTAAGATTGATTGATAATAAGATTGAGCCATTATTCTTCCTTCTCAACCTTTTTGCCTTTCTTTATTACCTCAGGCTCTACCATTTCTTCTACTGGTTTTATCTCGGCTTCTTCGGCTTCAACTGTAACT
>JAOAEO010000035.1:0-9371 GCA_026416735.1 Thermodesulfovibrionales bacterium | reverse complement strand
AGATGTGTATAAGAGACAGCCACTGTTTCTGAAACAGGCTCAGCAGAGACTATCTCTTCCTTTAGGGCTGTAACGGTAGCAATTAATTCATCGGGATCTGTAAGAATGCGAATATTTTCACCTAAATTTAAATCACCAACATGGATAGACTGTCCTATATCTAAATGTGAAACATCGACATCTATGTGACCTGGAATATTTGTTGGTAAACATTCCACTTCCACTTCTCTAAGACCATATTGTAAGATGCCATTCCCACTTTTGACTCCAATAGGTTCTCCTCCAATAACTATGTGAACCATTACTCGTATTTTTTCTGTTGTTAAAATCTCTTGAAAATCTACATGTAACAGATTGCCAGAAACAGGATCAACTTGATAGTCCTTTATGAGGGCTTGCTTTACCTCGCCGTTGAGAACAATATTCACGAGGACTTGTTCTCCAGCTGTTTTATGCATTAGTTGTACAACTTCTTTTGTAGGGAGCTGGATAGGTACAGAATTTCCTCCTCTATATATAATTGCTGGGATGAAGCCATTTCTTCTCAATTTTCTTGCAACCCCTTTCCCAGCGGTCGTTCTTTTTTCAGCTTTTAATGTATAAATCTCCATTTTTTCCTCCCTTAAGGTATATCTGTATGTGTCAATAAAACAAAGAACTTATTGAAGTTTCATGATGGATACGCTTAATTGCTTCAGCTAAAAGAGCAGATATTGAAAGTACTTTTAACTTTTTACATGTCTTTAATTTGTCCTCTACAGGTATTGTATCGGTGACGATGACTTCCTCAA
This sequence comes from Thermodesulfovibrionales bacterium, assembly GCA_026416735.1. Taxonomy (GTDB): domain Bacteria; phylum Nitrospirota; class Thermodesulfovibrionia; order Thermodesulfovibrionales; family Dissulfurispiraceae; genus DYHD01. The sequence goes on along the minus strand of JAOAEO010000035.1, from coordinate 8,580 downwards.
AAATAGAATTGTTTATTCTCTCGATTGCTGGACCTGATAGGACTGCATGGGTACAAGCAGCATATACCTTACGAGCACCTTTTTCTTTAATAGCTTGAGCTGCTTGAGTAATGGTACCAGCAGTATCTATTAAGTCATCAAGAATTACGGCGTCTCTGTTGGTGACATCACCGATGACATGCATAACCTTAGAGACATTTGTAACTTCTCTTCTTTTATCTATAATGGCTAAGGATGCTTTAAGTCTTTTTGCAAAATCTCTTGCCCTCTCAACTCCGCCAGCATCGGGAGAGACAACAACGAGATCTTTAAATTCATGTCGCTTAAAATAGTCATGTAAGATTGGAGCTGCGTAAAGATGATCGACCGGGATATTAAAAAAACCCTGTATTTGTGCAGCATGAAGGTCTATAGTAAGAAGCCTATTAGCACCAGAAGCAGTGATCAAATCTGCTACTAATTTTGAAGAGATAGGCACTCGAGGCTGAACCTTTCTGTCTTGCCTAGCATAACCATAATAGGGAACTACAGCTGTAATCCTTCTGGCAGAAGCTCTTTTCAAAGCATCTATCATTAATAGTAATTCCATGATATTGTGATTGACGGGATTGCAAGTGGGTTGGATTACGAAGACATCGGAGCCTCTGACATTCTCGTTAATCTGTATAAGTATTTCACCATCACTAAAAGTAGTTACGGTAGCATCTCCTAAGGGAATACCGAGATGCTCACTCACTTTGATAGCTAATGTTCTATTAGCATTTCCACTAAGCAATGTAATACCATCGGGCATTAGCTCTCTCCTCTGTTATGAAACTGGGGCGCCAGGATTCGAACCTGGGAATGGCAGATCCAAAATCTGCTGACTTGCCGCTTGTCGACGCCCCATTTAATTTGTGGGAAGATAATATTAATAGCCTAAAGGCTTTTACAGGTCTCTACTACTAAATGCCAATGTGATTGAAAATCTTTAGAAGCTATCAAAGCTTCCTCTTTATCTCTAAAAACCCCAAAGACAGCCGAACCACTACCGCTCATCATAGCAACAGATGCACCCTTTTTGAGTAACTTATCTTTGATCTCATCGATGATTTCAAAATGAGCAGTTATAACTGGTTCGAAATCATTTTTTAAGAGGTTCTTTAATTGATCGATACTTCTATGAAAAAGTGCTTTATAAATTAACTTAATATTATCACTATAATTTACACATTTTGTCAATTCATTCTTAAAAAAAGATTGGCTTTCCTGTGATCTCTTTTCTGTAAGCTTGCTATAGGCCCATTGGGTTGATATATGGATAGATGGTTTCACCAAAAGCAGTGTGTAAGAGGTTTCGATTTTAAGGGGAGTTATTTTCTCCCCTCTACCTTCTACAATAGCAATAGGACAATAGAAAAAGAAGGGAACGTCAGAACCAATTCTTAAAGCGACTTCAATTAATTCTTCACGGTTTAGTGAAAGTCCCCAGAGTCTGTTAAGTCCTAAAAGTGTAGAGGCAGCATCACTACTGCCACCTCCAAGCCCAGCACCAATTGGGATCGATTTCTTCAAGATTATGCGTGCTCCTTTATCGATATGATATCTTTCTTTTAAAGCAAATAAGGCTTTATAAACAAGGTTAAATTCTAAAGGAATGTCTAAATCTGAGACTATGTCAATCTTTTCAGCTTCTTCGAGTATTAGTTCATCGAATAGTTTGATGCAATGCATTAGGGATTGAATATTATGATATCCGTCGCATCTTTTATTTAAAACAAACAATGACCAATTGATTTTGGCAGGTGCATATAATTTAAGCATTGAAGAGAATTAGTAACTATTGATTTTGTATCGAGCCTCTCTTTTTATATCTCAGCTCAATAATCTTCTTCTCTACTCGTTCTTTGAGACCTTCTTCCTTTTCGTGAAACTTAAGAGCTTCAGTCCATGAGGAAATAGCATTATCGTAGTCTTTTAGTTCTTGGTAAATATCCCCTAAATGTTCATATATTACGGGGTCATCTTTAACGAATTCTAAAGCCTTTAAAATAGTATTTAAAGCTTCTGGGAGCATCCCAAGCCTAAAGTAGACCCAACCTAAACTATCAATAATATGACCATTAGTTGGTTTTAACTCTAAGGCTCTCTTTATTAAAGAGAGAGCCTCCTCTAAATATATTCCCTTATCGGCATAGGTATAACCTAAATAATTTAAAGCTTCTGCATTTTTGGGGTTTAATTCTATGGCTTTTTTTAAATGTTTTTCCATTAATTCGAACTGTCCAGTCTTGTCAAAGACAATAGCCAACTGAAAATTTAATTCATCATCTTCACTGAAAAGTTTAAGCCCTTCCGTTAGGATCTCTTCGGCTCTTTTATAATTTTTAAGCTCGATGTAAGCATTGCCTGCATATACAAAGATTGAAGGATTACCTTTTTCAAAGCTTAATAATTCCTCGAGAGTTTTAATAGCCTCTTCTAACTGTTTCTGTTTAAGATATAGAAGTGAAAGGTTTAAAAGGGCATTAGTGTTTTTTGGATCAAGCATTAATATTTTTTTATATTCTTCAATAGCTTCCTTTTCTTTCCCACTTTCGGTTAGAGCTATAGCCAAATAATATCTTGAGGAAATGTCATCTGGTCTTGCTTCTATAACAAGCCTAAGTTTGGAAATTGCTTTATCATATTGACTTTCTTGGAGATATAGTAGACCTAATCTTTTGTAAATATCTATGTTAGCAGGAAGTTCCAAAAGCATATGCTCTAAGTGCTCTATTGCTTTTTTGTAATCTTTATCGGTTACATACATAAAGGCGAGACGTTCTCTTGCAAAAAGGTTATGTGGGTTTATTTCTAAGGCTTTTTTATAATAACTTTGAGCTTCAGAAAGATTACCTTTTCTTTCTTTGATGATCCCAAGGTTTACATAGGCAGTATCAAAAAAGGGGGATAACTCAATAAGCTCCGAAAATTGTTTTATGGCTTTGTCTAAATCATTCTGTCTCATACTAATTATCGCAGTGTAATATAGAGCTGTAGTATTCTGAGGATCCTTAGTTAAGACATTATGAAAAATTTCAGCACTTTTTTGAATTTGTTCCTTGGAGAGATATAAAGAGCCTAAAATGAGGAGAGCTTCGATTCTATTTGGATCTATGCTTGTAACCCTTTCATAAACCTTCAAAGCTTCATCTATTTTATTCTGTGAATTATAAATCTCTCCTAAGAGCATCATAGCGTCAACATATTCTGGATTATCCTTTAATGTTTGCTCTAAGAGTGATAGCGAGTCAGAAACCCTTCCTAATTTGATTAAAATATTGGCTATTTGAGCCTTTAAATAGGGCGATTTTGGGTCTAAACAACTTGCATTCTGGTAATGAGATAGAGCATCTTGCCATCTTTTCTCATTTAAGGCGATACTACCTAAGATAAATTCAAAATAGGCTCTTTGTGTTACATCCTCACCAGAGATATGCCCAGGACAACCCTTAGGGAGTGAATAGGGGGACGCGGAGTAATTGGTGATCAAGATGGAGAAAATCACTAAAAAAACAAACATCAGCAACCTCTTTGCCATAATTTAATTATGGCATAATGGCTTGAGAAATATAAAGTAGAAACAAAAAATAGAAATTTTAAGGAAGATTTGTCGTAAAATCTAAAATTTTTGAGGCTAAGAAAAAAAGTGTTCCTACTTCGATTTTAGGGGACTTTTAACATTAATTGGTCTTTTGGAAATTAAGAAACTTTTGAGATCGACTATTCCCTCTCTTATTAGTATGGGTTCATCTTTAGATACATCAACTATCGTTGAGGGTTGTATGGTTGGAGATTTACCACCATCTATAATTAAATCTATCTTTTCATCAAAATAGCTCAAAATAGTTTCTACATCTTGCGCAGCAGGTAGATTTGAGATGTTTGCACTTGTAGCTGTTATAGGAAAATTAACTATTTTAGCAAGTCTGAGGGCAAAGGAATCTCCAGGCACTCTTGCGGCTACGGTATTATTGATCTTGAGTCTTTCAGAGAGCCCTTCCTTAGCCTTAAAGACTAAGGTTAATGGACCAGGCCAGTAAGTTCTAATGAGTTCTTGTGCTATTGGCGTAATTGAATCTGTAATTAAAGAAAGTTGTTCAACATTACCAATAATGAGTGTAAGAGCCTTTTCCTCAGGTCTATTTTTAAGTGAAAAGATTTTTTCGAGGGCACCTTCGTTATCATATTTTGCTCCTAAACCGTATAAAGTTTCGGTAGGATAGGCAATAATGCCCCCCTTTATGAGGACTTCCTTAGCTCTTATTAAAACATCGTTATAATTGTTCTCACTTAAAGCTATTAACATTTATTAATTCTGTTCAATCTGTTCAATTGGAAAAAAAATATATATATAGATTATGTCTTAAGACCCAAAGTCTTTTCAATAGAACTTTTTAAAGATGGTAAGTAATAATTTTATTTTATTAAAGCATTAAAAATTTTTGTTAAAATTAAGAATTACACTAAAGGATTTGAATGTTATGGAAAATTAAGCATGTTTTATGATATTTTTAAATTTACACATTAAGTTAAGGAGTTTAAGGAACCATGAAAATGACTGGTGCAGAAATTTTAATCGAATGTCTGAAAAGAGAAGGTGTTAAGTATATATTTGGTTATCCTGGAGGTGTAGTTCTTAGTATATTCGATCTTCTATATGACGATAAAGATATAAAGCTGATTCTTACAAGGCACGAACAGGGAGCCGTGCATGCTGCCGATGGTTATGCCAGATCGACTGGAGATGTTGGGGTGGTACTCGTTACATCAGGTCCTGGTGCTACAAATACCGTTACCGGGATTGCTACAGCTTATATGGATTCTATACCTTTAATAGTAATAACTGGTCAGGTACCAACTATGTTGATTGGCAATGATGCCTTCCAAGAGGCAGATATAGTTGGTATAACAAGACCTTGTACAAAGTATAATATCCTTGTCAAGAATACCAAAGATCTCGCAACCTTAGTGAGAGAGGCCTTTTATATAGCACGGTCTGGAAGACCAGGTCCTGTTTTAATAGATTTGCCACGAGATGTTTCTGCTGGTAAGGCTGATTTCATTTGGCCTGAAAAGGTCCATATTAGAAGCTATAATCCCACCTATGAGGGCAACCGTTGGATGATTGAGAAGGCAGCAAATGAGATAGTAAAAGCTAAAAGACCACTCATAATCGCTGGTGGTGGATGTGTTCTGTCGAATGCATCAGAGGAATTGACCGAATTAGCAGAACTTTGTGATATCCCTGTTACAATGACTTTAATGGGGTTGGGGAGTTTTCCTGGTGATCATCCTCTTTCACTGGGTATGTTGGGTATGCATGGGACCTATTATGCGAATAGAAGTGTTCAAAATTCCGATTTACTTATAGCTATCGGTATGAGATTTGATGATAGGGTAACTGGTAAAATTGAGGGATTTGCTCCTAACGCAAAGATAATACATATTGACATAGATCCCACTTCAATTAGGAAAAATGTTAGAGTTGATGTTCCTATAGTAGGAGATGTAAAGAGGGTGCTAAAGGTCCTCAATCAAGTGATTAAGGGGATGGGAGATAATATCACTTGGGATGAGATCAGGAAGGCTTGGCACAAACAAATTTCAGAGTGGAAGAAAGAAAGACCGCTCACCTATTTTTATAGTGATGAGGTAATTAAACCTCAGTTTGTAATAGAGAAGATTTCTGAATTAACTAAAGGTGAGGCAATAATCACAACTGAAGTAGGACAAAATCAGATGTGGACAGCCCAATTCTATAAATTCCTCAAACCCAGAAGATGGTTAACCTCTGGCGGATTAGGGACAATGGGATATGGATTTCCAGCTGCTATTGGTGCACAGATAGCACATCCTGATAAGCTTGTTATAGACATAGCTGGTGATGGAAGTATCCAAATGAACATACAGGAACTTGCTACCGCCGTGATTTATCAACTTCCTGTAAAGGTCGCCATTCTTAATAATCAATATCTTGGGATGGTAAGACAATGGCAAGAATTGTTTTTTAATCAAAGATATTCTCATACATACCTTAATGTGGTTCCTGATTTTGTGAAACTCGCTGAGGCTTATGGAGCTGTAGGATTGACGGCTACTAAGCCTAGCGAAGTTGAGCCTGTCTTGACTGAAGCTTTTAAAATCAAAAGGACTGTCTTTATGGACTTTGTTGTTGATTGGAAAGAAAAGGTCTTTCCGATGGTGCCAGCAGGGGCCACCTTAGATGAAATGCTTTTCTTAGAGAGAGAGCCTAAGGCTGAAAAGAAATTGAAGGCAGTTAAATAGGGGGTCAGATGAGACATACTATTTTTGTACTTGTAGAGAACAAGTTTGGTGTCCTTTCAAGAGTTGCTGGGCTTTTTAGTGGAAGAGGATATAATATTGAAAGTATCTCGGTAGGTGAAACTATAGATCCACAGATCTCTACTATGGTTATAGTTACGACGGGAGATGATTGGATAATTGAACAGATATTGAAACAGCTCAACAAATTGATAGATGTGATAAAAGTTGTAGATCTGACAGAAATTGATCATGTGGAGAGGGAGATGATTTTAATTAAAGTAGCTCCACGGCAAGAACAAAAGGCTGAGGTTCTCAAACTCGTCGAAATATTTAGAGGAAGGGTTTTGGATTCAAGCCCTCAAACTTATACTATAGAGATTACAGGTGATGAAAAAAAGATTCAAGCCTTTATTGAGCTTATGAAGCCAGTGGGGATAAAAGAGTTTGTAAGGTCTGGGAAAATAGCACTACCGAGAGAGATAATAAAGAAAAGGTAGAAAATTATAAAAATTGTAGTAAATAAAGGTTGAGGTGTAAAATGAATCATAAAGTTTATCTTATAGATGTAACAAATAGAGACGGGGTACAAACATCGAGAATCTTGCTTCCGAAGTTATCAAAAACGATGCTCAATATTTATCTCGATGAAATGGGTATTTACCAAAGTGAGATTGGCTTTCCAACCATAAGGCATGAAGTTAGATATATCAATGCTAATTTAGAACTTGCTCGTTTAGGCGTTATCAAAAGACTCCATTTGGAAGGTTGGTGTAGAGCTGTCCCAGAGGATGTGGAACTTTCCTTTAATAACTGTCCTGATCTGAAACATATAAATATCTCCATATCTACTTCTGACATTATGCTACAGGGAAAGTTTCAGGGTAAAAAAACTTGGAAAGATATTTTAAAATCAGTTATGGATTCAGTTAAGCTTGCTAAAAGCTTTGGTGCTGAGACTGTAGGTATAAACGCAGAAGATGCCTCGAGAACTGAGCTAAATAGATTAATAGAATTTATTCTTGCTGGGAAGGAATGTGGCGCAGATAGGTTTAGATATTGTGATACTCTTGGCACAGACGATCCCATTACGATCTATGAGAGAATTAAAACTTTAGCACTTGCAACTAAGATGCCCATCGAAATGCATTGCCATAATGATCTTGGTATGGCAGAAGCTGTCTCAGTAGCAGGAGCACAAGCGTCTATAGAAGCTGGAACTGACGCCTACATAAATACTACAATTAATGGATATGGAGAGAGGGCTGGTAATTGTGATCTTGTCTCTACCATACTCGCTTTAAAGTTTTCCCATGCTCTCAAAGATAAGGTGCCTCTTGATGAGCATGTAGATCTTAAAAAGGCATGGAAAATAGCTCGCTATGCTTCTTACGCCTTTAATATCCCTATCCCTATTAACCAGCCCGGTGTAGGTGCTAATGCCTTTGCTCATGAAGCAGGAATTCATGCCGATGGAGCTCTCAAGGATAGAAGAAATTATGAGTTATATGATCCAGAGGATGTGGGCAGAGGTGAACCGGAGTTAACAGAGACTGGTCGTATAATAACTACTGGTGAATATGGAGGGATAAAGGGATTTAGGTATGTATACTCTAAATTGGGTATCGAATTTCATGATGATAATGAGGCAAGAAGGATTTTAGAGATTGTTCAGTATGCTAATTTACATACCCAAAAGCCTCTCACCGATGATGAATTGAGGCTTATCGCCAATTATCCCGATGTGGTCCGAGAGATTCTCTCCGTCTGTCCTTAGGAGCAATAATATGCACAAAATTACTCTAATACCTGGTGATGGAGTTGGTCCAGAACTTATTGAAGTAACAAAGAATGTTCTTGAAGCTACAGGTGTTCAGTTTGATTGGGATGTTCAAGAGGCAGGAGAGGATGTCTATAGGATAGAAGGCACACCTCTACCTCAAAGAGTAGTAGACTCTATAAAGAAAAACAAGGTTGCTTTAAAGGGTCCTGTTACTACACCAGTTGGCAAAGGATTCAGAAGTGTTAACGTAACATTAAGGCAAGAGTTAGATTTATTCTGTTGTTTAAGACCTTGTAAAACTTTTAAAGGAATTAATACAAAATATGATAGAGTAGATTTAGTGATAGTGAGAGAGAACACCGAAGATCTTTATGCAGGAATTGAATTTGAGAGGGGTGCGAGGGAGACTTCTGAATTAATAGATCTGGTCTACTCAAGAACTGGAAAGCTCATTAGATCTGACTCGAGCATTAGTTTAAAACCCATCTCTG
>JAOAEO010000034.1 GCA_026416735.1 Thermodesulfovibrionales bacterium | reverse complement strand
CTGGCAATTTATAAAAAACTTAGGGCAGCAGGTTGGTATAACCCTATCTCCCCATACAATAAGGCATTCTTTTGCAACTCACCTCCTCGAAGGAGGTGCCGATCTAAGATCTGTCCAAAAGATGTTAGGTCATTCCGACATATCTACTACACAGATTTATACAAAGGTTACTACAGAGAGAATAAAAAAGGTATATTATCAATATCATCCAAGAGCAAGATAGTATTATATGTTTATAAGACCTATCTGAGAGAAGTATTATATGGACAATATATCACCCTTTAAAGAAGGTTATTAAATGTATCCTGTAATTCTCTATGGAAAAAGAAATCAAGTATTTTCAATATTTTTACCTCTTTTTATTTCTATATATCTATTTCGAGTATGATCTTTTTGTTAACTCTGTGTTATATAAATAAACTACTTTAAGAAATGCTGATGCCGTCTTTTAGAAAATATCTTTTGCGATTTTTAGTTTTATATATCTTTAGTAATTAAAAGGGGCAGGAAAAGTTAATTATTTTTTCCTATGACATTTTCATAGAGTAACAAATTTATCGATGGAACACAAATACAATAATTTTATACGCCAGTAAAATTTTTAACTTTTTAAAAATTAAACACCAGTTCAAGGGAGGAAAAGATGAAGTTTGCTTTAAACCCAGAAGAACTTTATAGGAGGTGTCCCCTCGAGATTTTCGATTTCCAGACAACGGAAGATATCGACATACTTAAAGACAGCATCGGTCAAGAAAGAGCACTGAAAGCATTAGATTTTGGCTTGAGCTTAAACTCCCCTGGGTTCAATATCTTCGCTTTAGGGGAGAATGGGACAGGCAGAATGAGAAGTATCAAGATGCTTTTAGACGAGATAGCCAAAGCAGAACCAGTTCCTAATGATTGGTGCTATGTCTATAACTTTAAAGATCCTGATAATCCGATAGCAATCTCTCTCCCAGCTGGCAAAGGAAAGGAGTTTCAGAAAGACATAGGGATACTTATAAAAACTATTAAGGAAGAACTTGTTAGAGCCTTTGAATCGAAGGAATATGATAAACAAAGAAGCAAGATTATAGAGGAATTCCAACAAAAACAAAAAGCTTTTTTTAGCAGTCTTGAAGAGGAAGCTCAATCAAAAGGTTTTGCCATAAGGAAGGCTGTCTCAGGACTTCTAATAATACCTATTAAGAGGACAGGTGAACCCCTCAGCGAAGAAGAATATGCTTCTCTCGATGAGGCTACTAAGAAAAGGATTGAAGAGATAGGTAAATCACTTCAAGAAAAACTCGATGATGTAGCAAGAGCTTTAAGGGAGGCAGAAAAATTACTTAAGGAGATGCTAAATAGACTCGAAAAGCAAATAGCTCTGGAAGCTATAGGTACTCGTATTGAAGACTTAATAAAAAAATATGAAGAGAATGAAAAGATAACATCCTATTTATCGGCATTGCAAGAGGATATTTTATCTCACCTCGAAGATTTTAAAACGCAAGAGGAACCCCCTTCTCCTCTACCTTTTATGAAGATGCCCAAACCAGAATTAACTTTTACAAAATATTCTGTAAATCTTATTGTCGATAATTCTAATACTAAGGGAGCACCGGTTGTCTTTGAAAGCAACCCTACCTACTTAAATCTCTTTGGTAGAATAGAGTATAAAGTGCAATTTGGAATCGCCGTTACTGATTTTTCAATGATAAAAGCTGGTTCTTTACATAAAGCAAATGGGGGATACATAGTAATTCAAGGAATAGATCTCTTCAAAAATCTCTTCTCCTATGATGCATTAAAAAGGGCAATAAAAAACAAAGAAATAAAAATAGAGGATGTATGGGAGCAGTATCGTCTACTAAGCACTGTGACTATGAAACCAGAGGCGATTCCCCTTGACATTAAGGTGATATTAGTTGGAAGTCCCTATATGTATTATATCCTCTATAATCTCGATGAAGAGTTCAGAGAACTCTTCAAAGTGAAAGCAGACTTTGACAGTAGAATGGATAGAAACGATGAAAATATCAAGAAATACGCCTCTTTTATTGCAACCTGTCAAAAGGAGGAGGGCTTACAACCTCTCGATAAAAGTGCTGTAGCAAGAGTAATTGAGTACAGTTCACGACTCTGTGGACATCAAGATAAATTATCAACAAGATTCAGCGAAATATTAGATCTTTTAAGGGAGTCCAATTATTGGTCTATAAAAAAGGGAAGTAAGAAAATTAGCGAAGAACATATTCTCACCGCTTTAGACGAAAAGGTTTATCGTTCCAATAAAATTGAAGAAAGAATTAGGGAGATGATGGTTGAAGATACACTCATCGTAGACACAGAAGGTAGCAAAGTAGGACAAGTGAATGGATTAGCCGTTTTAGACCTTGGCGACTATAGCTTTGGAAAACCTTCAAGAATAACAGCTCGAACCTTTACTGGAAAGGCTGGCGTAGTGAATATTGAGCGAGAGACAAAGATGAGCGGTAGGATTCATGAAAAGGCTATCATGATAATATCCAGTTATCTTGGTAGTAAATATGCCATAAATAAACCTTTGAGTCTCTCTGCCTCTATAACCTTTGAACAGCTCTACGAAATGGTTGAAGGGGACAGTGCCACCTGTGCAGAACTTTACGCCCTCTTAAGCAGTTTGTCAGGCGTGCCTTTGAGACAGGATATAGCTGTTACAGGTTCTATGGATCAACACGGTGATGTTCAACCGATTGGAGGAGTAAATGAGAAGATAGAAGGTTTCTTTGAGCTATGCAAAGTTAGAGGGCTTAAGGGACAGGGAGTTATAATACCAAGACGCAATGTTAAACATTTAATGCTAAAAGAAGAGGTAGTTAATGCTGTAAAGGAAGGTAAATTCTTTATATACTCAATCAATAAGATGGAAGAAGGTCTTGAAATATTGACTGGAATACCTGCTGGTGAGATGAGGGAGGATGGCTCCTATCCTGAGGGTACGATAAATTATCTCGTTATGAAACGTCTTTCAGAGATCTCTGAAGCTTTAGAAAAGAAGAAAGATAAAGAGGAAGAAAAGGAAAAAAGGAGAGAAAACGATAGTTAATGAAGATAAAATACATACTCGAAGCTTTTTTGGTATCCTTTATTTCTCTTTTGGTTGTATTGCTCCCCCATAAATTAGCCTTAAAATTAGGGAGTGCCTTTGGCACTCTCACTTTCTACTTATGGGGCAGCCGACGGAAAATCGCTGTAGATAATATTGTGAGCTTGAATATTTTTACCAATGACCCTATTTCAATTTGTAAAGAAAGTTTTAAAAACTTCGGCAAATCATTAGTCGAAATATTAAAAATTTATTATGGATTGGGACTAAAAATCATAGATAGTGTTGAGATCAGAGGAATCGAGCATTATAAAAGAGCTAAATCTAAAGGAAAAGGGATTATTTTCATCACAGGTCACTGCGGAAATTGGGAATTAATGGCAATAACAGTTGGATCAAAAATTGAAAAGACCGCTATTGTAGTCAGAGAACAGAATAATCCCTTTTTCAACAAGTTTATCGAGAAGATAAGATCTAAATATGGTAATAAGATAATTTACAAAAAAGGAGCTCTTAAAAGTATATTGGCTGAACTTAGAATTAATCATCCCGTCGGGATCTTGATGGATCAAGCTGTCTTAAGTAACGAAGGATTTATCATTGACTTTTTAGGCAAACCTGCTTGGACCACAAAGATGCCAGCTTTAATAGCAAGGAAGACTGGAGCTGCCGTGTTACCCATCTTCATAAGTCGCGAAGGATTTAGACACAAAATCAAAATATATCCTGAGATTACTCTTTCACCAGAGGTAGATTTTGAAAAGGCAATAGTAGAGGACACAAAGAATTTCTCTAAATACATAGAAGAATATATAAAAGCAAACCCAACAGAGTGGCTATGGATACATAGGAGATGGAAACGAGTTGAAAGTAAATAATTTACAAACTGCCATTAAATAAACCAGTACTTAAGTATCTCTCCCCTCTGTCGGGGAAAATAACTACAATTTTTTTCCCTTTCCCGAGTCTTTTTGCAACTATCTGAGCTGCCCACATTGCAGCGCCAGAGGATATTCCAACTAATAACCCTTCTTTTTTTGCTAATTGCTGTGTTGTCCTTTCTGCATCTTCATCCTCTACTTTGATTACTTCATCATAGATCTTGGTATTTAAGACCCCAGGATAAAAACCAGCACCAATCCCAGCAATCCTATGTTTTCCAGGCAATCCTCCTGACAAAATAGGGGAACCCGCTGGTTCAACGGCAACAATTAAAATATCGGGTCTCTTTTGCCTTAGAACTTCACCAACCCCCGTTATAGTACCACCTGTGCCAACACCAGCTATAAATGCATCTGGAAGACCGTTTAGATCTCTTATTATTTCTACAGCCGTAGTTTTTCTATGAATCTCTGGGTTTGCTTTATTTTCGAATTGAAGAGGCATATAGTATTCAGGTGTTTCTAAGGAGATTTTTATCGCTTTTTCTACCGCCCCCAACATGCCCTTTTCTCCTAGAGTTAGAATAATTTTAGCGCCAAAAGCCTGTAATAATTGTCTCCGTTCTATTGACATCGTTTCAGGCATAGTTAGAATCAAATTATAACCCTTTACCGCTGCTACTAAGGCGAGTCCAATACCTGTATTACCGCTTGTAGGTTCTATTATGGTTCCACCCTTTTTTAATTTGCCCTCTCTTTCTGCCTCTTCGACCATTGACAGAGCAATCCTATCCTTGACGGAACCGCCAGGATTAAAACCTTCGAGTTTTGCCCATATTTCAGCATCTTCCTCTGAAACTAACCTATTTATCTTCACAAGGGGTGTGTTGCCAATTAAATTCAATACGTCTCTATTGAGCTCCATTTTTACACCTATTTTCGCTCCTTTTTTAAGAGCTTCTTAGTAAAGATCTAACTCGATACTCTTGAAAAATTCGTTTTCTCCCTCATCAAAAGTAGCATTTCAAGCACTTTACATCTTTCAATTAAAAAACTCAAAGAGGCAACTTTTCAATTGCCTTTAAAACATCATCGATAGAAATAGAGTCAAGACACCTAATTGTGCTACACTCTCTTTTATAGCACGGAGAACAGGAGAGATCAGACTTCAATACAATATGCTTGTTATTACCATAGGGACCTGTAAGAATTGGATTTGTAGGTCCAAAAATAGCTATCACAGGGATCCCACAGGCGACCGCTAGATGCATTGGACCAGAATCATTAGCTATAACGAATTTAGCACCTCTTATTAAAGATATAAGGTCTGCAATAGTTGTTTTTCCTGCCAAAGAAAGGGCCTTTCCACCAGAATTTTCCTCGATATATTCAGAGATCTCTTTATCGGCATTGCTCCCGATGATTACACTTTTATGACTTAGAAGACTCGCTATTTTGGCAAATTTGATTGCTGGCCACTGTTTTGTCTTCCATCGCGCCGTTGGAACGAGTACTATGTAATCTTTCATTAAACTTTTAATTTGTTTCACAAGAGAAGACTCAAAGATTAATGGTAGAGGGAATAAAACATCTTCCACAGTACACCCCATAGCTTCAGCAATCTTTAAATATCTGTCGACAGCATGAATATTTTCCCCGCCTTCGACCTTCACAGTATAAAAGAGCGAACTCAACTCTCTCGCTTCTTTAAATCCTATTCTTAGCGGAGAGTGAGTAGCATAAGTTAAAAAACCACTTCTAAAGAGCCCCTGAAGGTCTATGGTTATGTCATATGACTCATCCTTTAGGTCCTTATATAACTTTTGAATCTCACTTAATGTGACCCTAATTTTACCTAATCTTTTCCAGTCGTCTTTATTTATCACCCATAGTTTATTAATCATGGGATGATTCTCAAAAATACCTTCCAATCCTTTAGCTATCACCCAATGAATTTCTGTTTTTTCAAAATGATTCTTAATAGTATTTAAAAGAGGAAGGCTATGTATTACATCTCCAAGAGAGCTCGGTTTAATTATTAGAATCTTTTCGGGGAGCTTTTTGATGCTTATCTTTTCAGACGCCATTATGCTTTCTTTATTCCATATCCTAACACAATTCTGTGAGAAGTTGCACAAAAAAATAATTCTTCCAGTTAACATATCCTTGCAACTTGTTGTAAAACTAATATATCTTAATTTATATGCGTCTTCCAAAGTATTTCAAGATAAAAATCTCTACCGTAGGCACTACTAAGAAAATTTTAAAAGAATACTCACTATATACAGTCTGTGAGGAGGCAAGATGTCCAAACAAAAGTTATTGCTTTTCTATGCCAACAGCAACTTTTTTAATCTTAGGTGACACCTGCACAAGAAGTTGTGCCTACTGCTCAGTCAAGAGCGGCATTCCAAAGGAAGTCGATTTAAGTGAACCTTATAGAATTGTCTCAGCTGCCAAAAAGATAGGACTAAAATATATCGTTATAACTTCGGTAACGAGAGATGATCTAAAGGATGGTGGAGCTTCTCACTTTGCGAAAACTATTAGAGTGATTAAAAATTACCTTCCCGATGTTAAAATTGAAGTTCTTACTCCTGACTTTAAAGGTGACATAAAGGCTTTGAGATTAGTTTTAAATGAATCCCCTACTGTTTTCAATCACAATATTGAAACTGTTAAAAGACTGTATCCGTTGCTGAAGCCTCAAGCTGATTATTTAAGATCCCTTAAAATATTAACTGAAGCATCTAAATTTGGTTCTTTAATAAAAGTAAAATCAGGCTTAATGGTGGGGTTGGGTGAGACAATCGATGAAATTGTTGAGACGATGAGTGAATTAGTAAAGAGCGGTTGCAAAATACTTACCATTGGCCAATATCTGAGACCATCGAAAAGAAATATCTCTGTAAAAAAATATCTAAAAATGGAAGAATTCGAAGAGTTGAAAAATATAGCTCTTTCTTTAGGATTTGAATATGTACTATCTGGTCCTCTTGTAAGGAGCTCAATGAACGCAAAGGAAACGTATAAACTGCTTGATGAAAAAATGTTATAATTTCAAATAAGTTAACGAGGAGGCACCTAAGGATGTATGAATTCAACAGAATAAAGAGACTCCCACCCTATGTCTTTGCAATAGTAAATACTTTAAAAATGGAATATAGAAGGAAAGGTGAAGACATAATAGACCTCGGAATGGGAAATCCCGATATGCCAGCTCCAAAACATGTCATCGACAAATTATGTGAAGCAGCTAAGAATCCCAAAAATCATAGGTACTCAGCTTCAAAGGGTATAACCCATTTGAGAATGGCGATTTGTGAATGGTATAAAAGAAGATTTGATGTAGATTTGGATCCCGAGACTGAAGCCGTCGCTACAATTGGTTCTAAGGAAGGATTATCTCATCTTGCCTTGGCTATAGTTCAACCCGGAGATGTAGTTATGACTCCTACACCCGCCTATCCCATACACCCCTATAGTGTAATAATCGCTGGTGGTGAGGTAACAAGTATCCCTATCTGTAAAGGTGTTGACTTCTTTGCTGAAATGGAGAAGACTTACAAGAAGACCTGGCCAAGGCCTAAGATGTTGATTATAAATTTTCCCCACAATCCCACTACTATGGTGGTGGATGGTTTAGACTTTTTTAAGAAAGTTGTAGATTTTGCTAAGGAAAATAATATCATCGTTTTACATGACTTCGCTTATGCAGACCTCGTCTATGATGATTATAAGGCACCAAGCTTTTTACAAGTTCCAGGAGCTAAGGATATTGGTGTCGAATTTTTTTCATTAACTAAGAGTTACTCTATGGCGGGATGGAGAGTAGGCTTTTGCGTTGGGAATAAAGATATTGTAGGGGCTTTAGTAAAGATAAAGAGTTATCTCGATTATGGGATGTTTCAACCAATACAAATAGCAGCTATAGTAGCTCTTAGAGGTCCTCAAGATTGCGTACAGAAGTTTAGAGAGACCTATGAATCCCGTAGAGATGTTCTCATTAAAGGTCTACAGAAGGCGGGTTGGCATGTTGAACCTCCAAAGGCAACCATGTTCGTCTGGGCTCATATACCAGAAAAATTTAGAAAAATGGGATCTCTCGAATTTTCTAAATATCTACTGACTGAAGCCAAGGTCGCTGTATCCCCAGGGATTGGTTTTGGTGAAGGCGGAGATGAATATGTGAGATTTGCTCTCGTTGAAAATGAACACAGAATAAAACAGGCAGTAAAAGGTATTAAAAAAGCTTTAAACAAATAGGTGGGATAATTTATGGTTGATACTATTAACATAGGTATAATAGGTTTTGGAACTGTAGGATCAGGTACCGTTAAGATACTTCTGCAAAACTCAGACTTACTAAAAAGACGGACAGGAATAAATTTTAATATTAAAAAAATTGCTGATCTCGATATCTCGAGGGACAGAGGTATAAGAATACCTCAAGAGATGTTAACAACTGACGCAAAGGAGATTCTCAATGACCCAGAAATAGATATAGTCGTCGAACTTATAGGTGGTTTACACCCTGCTAAAGATTTTATTATCCAGGCTTTCAGAAACAAAAAGCATGTTATTACTGCTAACAAAGCTCTCATTGCAACGAATGGAAATGAGATATTTGAAGAAGCTGAAAAGAACAAAGTTTTATTAGGTTTTGAAGCTTCAGTCGCTGGTGGTATACCAATAATAAAGACACTCAGAGAAGGGCTAGTCGCAAATAAAATATTAGCTATATATGGAATTATCAATGGAACCTCCAACTACATTCTCACTAAAATGACCAATGAAAAAGTAGATTTTTCTCAAGCCTTAAGAGAGGCTCAGAAACTCGGTTATGCGGAAGCTGATCCAACTTTCGATGTGGAAGGGATTGACACAGCCCATAAACTCACAATACTTTCAGCTCTATCCTTTGGCATACCTTTTTTATTTGACAAAGTTTATACTGAAGGTATAACAAAGATTACTTCAATGGATATAGAGTTTGCTTTAGAACTTGGCTATAAGATTAAACTCCTTGCAATAGCTAAAGCCAATTATAACGAAATAGAGATGCGAGTTCATCCTACCATGGTTCCAAATGATTATTTAATTTCTAAAGTGGACGGCGTTTTTAATGCAATTTATGTTGAAGGAGATGCAGTAGGTTCAACTCTCTATTACGGTAGAGGTGCAGGAGATTTGCCCACCGGTAGTGCAGTAGTTGCCGACATTGTAGAAATAGGCAAATTGATAATAAGTGGGGGACTCAATAAAATAGAATACCAAAAACTATCACTGGAAAGCTTAGAGCTGAAAATTAAAGAGATGGAAAACATAGAAAGTAAATATTATTTTAGGTTTTCTGCTTTAGACAAACCAGGAGTATTATCAAAGATATCGGGGATTTTAGGTAAATATGACATAAGCATAGCTTCTGTAATACAAAAGGGCAGGAGAGTAGGTGGAGCAGTCCCTGTTGTCATTCTAACCCATACTGCTACAGAAAGAAATGTTTTACAAGCTATAAAGGAGATAGATGAGCTACCTGTAGTATCTGATAAGACTCTCTTTATAAGAGTAGAAGGTAAAGAAGAGTAATTACTTTAAAAATTAACACAGTATTACAAATTTACTATAAAGCAAACCTACTATGCCATTTAAGGATATTTAAGCATAAAGAACCATACAATAATTTTTTCTGTTAACCCTTTCTTTAAGTCAAAAGATGGTGCTAAGAACAATATTAAGAAATATATACTCGAGAATTATACTTAAAAGAGTTCTTATCGTCAATAAAGATAAACAAAAGTTCTTTAAACAGAAATGATAAAGCTTGCAAGTCTTATTTATACAAAAACTTTTTTTCGTACACTTAATAAATAATTAATAAATAATAAATAAAACCTCACAGAAAACCTTAGAAACTGGAAATATATAAATTTCCTTTTCTTTTCCATAGGTGACCAAAAATTAATACAAAAAACACAAAAAAAGGCGCATCATCGACGGTGATCAAGAAATAAAATCACTTCTCAAGTAGCAAAAATAAAAATTATAAGAACAATGCCTATAAATGGGTAATCTAAAAACTCTTCAAAAAAACCTAAAATTTATCCCAACAAAACTTTTCTTAATAAATAACATTTAAAATTAGGGAAAATATCTCAATCTACTAACAGAAAAGGAAAGTGAAGCTTAGTTCACAAAGACAGGGAATAAGATCCACCTGAATAAGATTTAGGCTATTGATAAAAAAGGGGGCTATCAAGCCCCCTTTGAAAATATTAGCAACTTAGAATAACCCTTTCACCCTACCAGTCTCTACATCTACATCTACTCTTCTAAAGGCTGGATCTGAGGCAGTGCCAGGCATTAAGGTTATCGTACCTGCGACGGGGACCACAAAACCAGCACCTTTGTAAGTGAGAATATCACGCACAAAGAGCTTCCAGCCTTTAGGCACTCCTTTTAGATTTGGATTATCGCTAAGGCTAAGGTGGGTCTTAACCATGCAAGTACCAAGTTTTGCCATTTCTGGGTCTTCTTCCATCTTCTTTGCCTTTGCAAGAGCATCTGGAGAATATTCCACTCCATCAGCACCATAAACCTCTTTAGCAATTAGTTCGATCCTCTTTCTAAGAGGCGTGGTGAGATCATATAAGAACTTGAAATCATTCGGTTCATTGCAGGCATCAACTACCGCCTCAGCTAATTCGATGGCACCTTCGCCACCATATTGCCAATGTTTAGAAACAGCCACTCGAGCGCCTGCAGCCTCACAAATTCTCTTTACTGCTTTAATCTCGTTTTCGGTGTCTGTGTAGAAGGCATTTATGCAGACGACTGGATTCATACCAGATTTTTTGACAATGTTTACACAATGGAGTAAGTTCTCGCATCCCTTTTCAACCCATTCCACATTCTCTTTCTTATATTCTTCTGGAATTGGTTTGCCTGGCACTGGTATAGGAGCTCCTCCATGGCATTTCAAGGCTCTAATCGTCGCCACAACGACTGCTGCATGGGGCTTCAATCCAGAGAATCTGCATTTTAGATTCCAGAATTTCTCAAAACCTATATCTGCTGCAAAACCAGACTCTGTGACATGATAATCAGCCAATTTTAACCCAACTTTATCTGCTATTATTGAAGATTGACCAATAGCTATATTTGCAAAGGGACCCGCATGTACTAATACAGGCTGTCCTTCCAAAGTCTGCATAAGGTTAGGTTTGATGGCTTCTACCATCCATGCTGTCATGGCTCCTGCTACCTCTAAATCCTCAGTAGTTATAGGAGTTCCATCCTTTGAATAGGCTACGACTATCTTACCCATCCTCTCACGCATATCCTTTAAATCCTTAGCTACCGAAAGAATAGCCATAACCTCTGAAGAAACAGCGATGGCAAAACCAGAACTCATCATAAAACCATCATTCTTACCGCCGATACCGATTATGATATTCCTCAACGCTTGCGCGCAGAAGTCGATTATCCACTTCATTTCCACATTACGAGGATCGATATTCAACCTCTTAAGATTGCGCTTAGCAAGTTGTTCATCGGTGTAATTTGCTTCGTGTTGCATCCTCGATGTTAATGCTACCATAGCAAGGTTATGGGCATTCATAATAGCATTAATATCTCCAGTCAAACCTAATGAGAAAGGAGTTAGAGGGATGCACTGAGCTAATCCTCCACCAGCAGCTGAACCTTTAATATTCATTGTAGGTCCACCTGAGGGCTGACGAATAGCAGCAATTACCCTTTTGCCAATTTTGCCAAGACCCTGAGTTAACCCCATCGTTGTAGTCGATTTTCCTTCTCCAAGGGGAGTCGGAGTAATAGCCGTTACATCGATATACTTTCCATCTGGTCTATTTGCCAGACGATCGAGAACCTTCTGATAATCGATCTTAGCAATGTAATGGCCGTAAGGAAGAAGTTCTTCGTCTAACAGCCCCAATTCAGCTGCAATGTCTTTGATCTTTCTCATAGTTGCTTCTGCAGCTTCTGCTATCTGCCAATCTGCATATTTCGTTGGATCAAGTGGCATCTTAAACCTCCTATATTATTTGTGTTGTAAAAAGCTAACTTGAGAGAGCCTCTATCTTAACACAGGCTACTTTAAATTCAGGTGTCTTTGTTACAGAATCTAAAGCCATATCATTAGTTAAAACATTAACCGCAGCTTCAGCATAATGCATAGGGATAAAGACCTCACCTACTTTAACAGTATCGGTCACCTTTGCTTTTATCTTTATTTCACCTCTACGAGAAGCTACCTTTACTAAATCATTATCTTTAATATTTAACTTCTGAGCATCTTGAGGATTTATTTCAATATAAGGTTGACCTGCAATAGCATCAATAGCTTTAACCCTCTTCGTCATAGAAGCAAAGTGGTAGTGAAATAAATTCCGCCCATTAGTAAGGATAAAGGGATACTCTTCGTCCACTTCTTCTTTTGCTGATAAATAATGAACTATAGTGAACGCAGGTTTTCCTTTGGGGAATCCATCTTTATATAAATACTCTGTACCGGGATGATCTGCCGATGGACAAGGCCATTGTACACCTTCTTTTTCGAGTCTGTAGTAGCTTATGCCTTTTACTGCTGCCCAGACCTCACCAAACTCTTTGTAAATCTCCTCAGGATTTGAATAATTCATTGGATATCCAATCCTTTTCGATAATTCCGATATTATCCATATATCATCTTTAGCATCACCTGGTGGCTCAACAGCCTTTCTGACTCTTTGAACTCGTCTTTCAGTATTATGGAAAGTGCCATCCTTTTCCGCAAAACAAGCACTAGGGAAGACAACATGAGCTTCCTTTGCAGTCTCGGTGAGGAAAATATCTTGTACAACAAGCAAATCGAGCTTTTTAAGTGCCTTTATAGTATGCCATACATTAGGATCGCTTAGAACTATATTTTCTCCCATTACATAAAGCGCTCTAATTTTACCTTCCAGTGCATAGTGAGTCATCTCAGGCGCAGTTAGCCCAGGTTTAGCTGAGAGGGAAACACCCCAAGC
>JAOAEO010000033.1 GCA_026416735.1 Thermodesulfovibrionales bacterium | reverse complement strand
AGATAGAGGGGGAAAAGGTAACCAGTTTCCCTTGTTTTTATAGAAACAAAACAAATATCAGGGATCTTCGTTGTTATAAAAGCATGGGAAAAGATAGATGTTGATAATTGCCTTGTAGTACATAATCCTAAATTCTCTCTAAGGAAATTTTGCATTACTTCTAATCTGTCTCTTTCAACTAATTCAGGCATGTAGCAAATAAATCTACTATCAAAAGGCCGATAGGAATAGGGTATGATTGAGTCCTTCCAATTTTCTTTTTTTAGCTTTTCCCTTGCTCTTTTTAGGTTAAAACCCTGAGTATCTTCTAATTCTAAAGCCTGTTTTACTAAGTCATCAGGCAAATCACTGACAAATGTCCTCATTCTCCCTATAATTTCATCTACTGTAAATCCAACAACAAAATGGTCGCGATGTGTTTTGACACCACTTGATGATTGCATAAATATATCTTGAATTGACCAAAATCTCTCATACTTTGCTTGTCCAGAAAAGTCTTTTTTAATAAAGAAATAATAAGGCTCTGTAGGCTTTAGCCTTATCCACTTAGTTGATTTTATATAATGTCTGCTCAAATAGTCCTGCTTATTTTCCCTTAAGCCATAAACATCTTGATAAAAAACCTTTCCTATGCCATTTAGCCCTTTGGCTTTGATAAATAAAGCTATAGCCACCCCCTGTTGAATATCAAAGACATTCTCATCTTTGCTTCCATCGGGGCTTTTCTCTCCAATACGGCTACTGCCATGAAGATTTAGAATATAAATCTCGTTAAAACTTTTGAGCAAGCTCTTTCGCATTCCCCGATGAATCAGTCCTGAGAGATAGGAATTATTGGTTATCATTCCAATTACACCACTTCCTGCCTTATCTATTTTCCAGTGTGCAAATCGTATAAACTTGATATAATCATCAGAGAGAGGCTGAATATTTCTTTCATCACGGACATCATTTTTATAAATATCCATTTCTTTTTCTATAAAAGCAGATTTGTTGGCAGAACTTACAGAATAAGGCGGGTTGCCTAAGATTACGAGTATGGGTTTTTCCTTCTTAATCTCTCCAGCCCGGTGGGACTCTTCAGAAAGGGAAGCCATGCCCGGGAGGTAAGTTTTAGTGAGTTCTTCCATCTCAAGGGTATTGGTAAGATAAAGGTTGAATCTGTCATCTTCACAGAGTTTATACCCAAGCTCTTCAAGTAAAAAGGAGATTTTTAGATGTCCTATGGCATAAGGAGCCATCATTAATTCAAAGGCGTAGAAATTCTTAAGTATATGCTCCTTGATAAAATTCTCTTTAGCACCTTCACCATATCGTGAAACAAACTCATCTACTGCGAGCTTTGCCGCCTCTGCTAAGAATGTGAGCGTCCCAGCGGCAGGGTCTAAAACCGTTACAGATGTGTTGGCAAAACCCTCCTGTTTTTTGAAATGCTCTTTAAGTATCCAATTAAGAGAACGGACAATGTATGAAACCACAGGCTCAGGTGTGTAATAGACGCCTCTTTTTTCTCTCGTCTTAGGGTCGTATTCTGAAAGGAATGTTTCATAAAAATGGACTATAGGGTCTTTGCCTTTATGCTGCCTAAAATATTCATCCAAAATTTTGAAGACATCTGTTAGGGCTAAAACCTCTGAGATGTCATCAACTATCCATTCCATCTGCTTAGGCAGATCACCTAAGGAGATAAATCTAAAGACATCCCTTAGGATTCCTATAGTCTGAGGAATCCTGTCATAGGCAAGTTTTCTGTTGAAATCCTCTTTTGAGCGAGTCCTTGCAGCAAAGAGTCCATAGGTAATCGTCTGTGAGTAAAGGTCTGCAAAATCCTCTTTAGTAAGCCCTCCTATTAGATACTGCCTGAATGCCTCATAGAAACCCTGTAGGGGCGAACTTATGTTCTTATCCAATTCTTCTTTGATAACATCTTTTAAAAATCTTGTCCTTTTTGCAAGCTCTACGGCAAGACTTTTTGCATCGTAAACCTTTGGTAAGGAGAAGGCAAAGAATTTATCTATTAGATTAAAAAATTCAGGCTCTTTCTCAACTGGTGGGACTGTTTTTAGTTTATGGGATATAACAGGTCGGGCTACTTGAACTTTGTCAATGAGGCTGCCATTTCTATAGAGTCTGAATTCATAAAAGTTGGTTAGAATTAGGTTTGGAAAAGTCTGCAGATATCTCTTTAACTGTTCTGATTGCTCAATTTGAGTTAAGTTTTCAACAGTTGGAGCCTTTGCCTCAATATAACCAACTATGTGCTGCCTGCCATCCCAGATCCTAAAGTCAGGGTTTCCTGCTTCAGTCTTTTTTGGAAGTGTGGTAATATGAAACTTTTTTCCAAGATAATCGCTTAAGTCCTCTAAAAGCTTCTCAAGGGCTGAGTAATAGCTTTCTTCAGTGGCATCGCCTCTTATTGAAATATCGTGTATTTCTTTAAGATATTGCTTAAGCATAGTGAAATTATAAAATATATAAGGGGAAAAAAGTAGTAGGCAGACTATCAATCTGCCAAACAGAGCAAATTAAAGAACTAAGCAGTAAGTATGCTGAGTATCTCCCTATATCTATCGGCAGTTTTTTGCACAATTTCAGGTGGCAGTTCAGGTCCTGGATATGTTTTATCCCAATCAAGGGTTAATAGATAATCCCTGACAATCTGCTTGTCATAGCTGTCTTGCCTTTTGCCGGGCTGATAATCCTTCTTTGACCAAAACCTTGAGGAATCAGGTGTAAGAAGTTCATCTATCAAGATTAATTTATCATCAAACATCCCAAATTCCATTTTAGTATCTGCAATTAAAATCCCTTTCCTTTCAGCAATGTCCCTTGCCTTTTCATATATTTTCAGGGAGAGTTCTTTAAGCCTCTCAGCTAAGTGGGGAGCAACGATTTTTTTCATCTCATCAAAAGAGATGTTAATATCATGACCTTTTTCTGATTTTGTGCTTGGCGTAAAGATTGGATTTTCAAGTTTTGAGGACTCTACTAAACCATCAGGCAATTTAATCCCGCAAATAGTTCCACTTTTCTTATATTCCTGCCATCCTGAACCTGAGAGGTAACCTCTTACAATACATTCTACAGGCATAGGTTGGGATTTTTTAACGAGCATACTTCTGCCTTCTAAAACATCGGCAAATCTTTTCAAAGGTTCAGGAAAATCTTTTATTTCAGTCGCCACTAAATGGTTTTCTACTATATCTTTCATTTGATTAAACCAATAAATGGATATCTGAGTTAGTACCTTGCCTTTTTCAGGTATACCTGTAGGTAAGACTACATCAAAGGCAGAGACTCGGTCAGTGGCAATTATTAACAAATAATCCTCATATTCATAAATATCTCTTACTTTACCTCTTTTTCGGAATTTTATCCCTTCTAATTTTGTTTCTATTAAGGTTTCTGCCATTTTGCACCTTTAAAGAGCTTTTCTATCTCAATAGCAAAAAACACTATTGAAGAAAAAACAAGAGTTATTAAAAGCTGTGAAACTGTCAGTGGCTGGGTATAAAAGATAGGATTTAAAAAAGGGATGTAAATAACAGCCATTTGTAATGCAAAGGTTAATACAACAGCACCAAGAAGTGGCTTATTCGAAAAAATACCAATCTTAAAAAGGGTATCACTTTCTGATCTCACAGCCATAACCACCGCCATTCTACCAAGAACCAGCCCTGTAAATATCATTGTCTGCCAAGGATAATTAGCTGTTAATGCAAAATATTGGAATAAAATAGCAGCAATTCCTATGACAAGACCAAATTTGATTATATATAATCCCCTGCCACTGGCAAAAACACCTTCATCAGGGTTTCTTGGTGGTCTGTTCATTATATTTCTGTCTGCTGGCTCAGCTGTTAGAGCTAAACCGGGGAGGCTATCTGTAAGAAGGTTCATCCAAAGTATTTGGATTGGAAGAAGAGGAAGAGGTAATCCAAAAAAAGGAGCAAGAAATATTGCCCATAGTGTTCCTGCATTAGAGGTCATAGAATATTTTATAAATTTAAGGATATTATCGTATATACGTCTTCCTTCTTTAATTGCTTTTACTATGGTAGCGAAGTTATCATCAAGTAGTATCATAGAAGATGATTCTTTTGATACATCGGTGCCTGTAATACCCATAGCTACTCCAATATTTGCCCTTTTCAAAGCTGGAGCATCATTTACACCATCACCCGTCATAGCAACATACTGTCCTTTATCCTGAAGTGCCTTGACTATCTTTAACTTTTGCTCAGGCACTACCCTTGCATAAACCCTAATATGCTCAACCCTCTGTTCAAACTCTTCTAATGGTAATCTCTCAAGTTCTCTGCCTGTTATTACAGTTTTAGTATCATCTTCAATTATGCCAATCCTTTTTGCAATTGCCTTGGCAGTGATTGGATGATCACCTGTAATCATAACAGGCTTGATGCCTGCAGTTTTACACATTAAAACAGCTTCTTTAACCTCTTCTCTTGGTGGATCCATCATACCTATAAGACCAATTACTGTCAGGTCTTTTTCTATAATTTCGGCATTTGGTTCTTCTGGAATTTTGTACCATTTTCTCATAGCTATGCATAAAACCCTCAAACCTTCGGAAGCCATTTTGTCTGTAATCTTGTGAATTTCCTTTGGTTCAATAGGCTTTAACCCCTCAGAAGTAAGTATATTTGAAGCACGACTAAGAAGCGATTCTGCTGCTCCTTTTGTAAAGGATATATAAATTGAGGGTTGTGCACCAAAGGTGGTATCTTTGAAAAGCGATGATATTTTTTGTAAATGGGGAGTTGAAGAGTTATCCCCTTCAACTTGCTTGAACATATGTACTGTAGTCATGCTTTTTCTTTCAGAATCAAAGGGGATTTCAGCAATTCGTGGAATCTTCTCTTCTAATTTGCTTTTATCCACTCCTTTATCTATTGCAAAGGTATATAAAGCTATCTCTGTAGGGTCGCCAATTAACTTTCCAGTGGAATCCTTTTTTACATCATTACAAAGAGATGAAGCTATTAATAAGTAGTCTAAAGGGCTAAGTTTACTTTCATTAGAGTTTCTTCCGACTACATCTATTTTTATTAACTTGTTGTCAAGATAAATCTCTTCTACAGTCATCCTATTTAGTGTGAGAGTCCCAGTTTTATCTGAACAGATATAAGTAACAGAGCCAAGAGTCTCAACGGCAGGCAGTTTTCTTATAAGTGCATTCTGTTTAACCATCTTTTTTGCCCCAAAAGCGAGAGCTATTGTGATAACAGCTGGAAGAGCCTCTGGAATTGCAGCAACTGCAAGGCTTATAGCAGTAAGAAGCATGAGCATTACTGGTTCTCCTCTTATTAAACCAGCTACAAAAACAATTGCACAGATAATTAATATGGCGACAGCAAGTTTCCTACCAAATACAGCGAGTCTCTGTTGTAGAGGGGTTTTAAGTTCTTTTTCCTCTTGAAGCATAGAAGCAATCTTGCCCATCTCTGTTTCCATCCCAGTAGAAGTAACAACACCTATTCCTCTACCATATGTGACTACTGTTCCTTGATATGCTATGTTTCTTCTGTCACCTAAGGGTATGTGTTCATCTTTGATAAGGTCAACTTGTTTATCTACCGGGACTGACTCACCTGTAAGAGCAGCCTCTTCTATTTTGAGATTTGCAACTTCAAGGAGTCTCATATCAGCAGGTATAATCTGACCAGCTTCGATCAAGACTATGTCACCAGGAACGATCTTTGAAGCCTCAACTGTGTTTGGTATACCATCCCTTAAAACAGTGGCTGTGGGGGAAGCCATCATCTTGAGAGCTTCCATCGCTTTTTCTGCTCTATACTCTTGGATAAAACCTATGATCGCATTCAGTATTACAATTGCAAGTATTGCAGCGACATCTGTTGGTTTGCCTACTATAGCAGCTATTATTCCTGCTAATATGAGGACTATTATCAAGAAGTCCTTGAATTGGTCAAGGAACATCATGAAGGGGGTCTTTTTCTTTTTGACTTTTAGCTCATTAGGTCCGTATAACTGAAGTCTTTTTTCTGCATCACTATGTGTAAGTCCATTTGGAGTTGTATTGAGTTCTGTCAATACCTCATCTATTGTCTTTTGATGCCATTTCATTCAGTCTTTCTTGTCTCCTTCACTTTTACTGAGATTTTCTTTCTCTTTAGCGATTTTATCCTTTACTTTCTTAAGAAGCCTTCTTGCCCAGACAAATTCAGTTGCAAGTATTGCAAGCCCAATAGGGATCACAACAAAAGCTGGACCTGGTAAAACGAGTAAAGCAATCCCTATTAGCAAAACAGTAAAACCTACAACTGCAACTATGATTCTCTTAATCTTTCTAAGTAGATTCAATATCAATAATGCTTAAATATTAGTCAAAAATATCAAATATCTTTCCAAATGTGGATTTCTTTTTGTATTTATATTTATCGTAGTATTTTTCGTATTCCTTTCTTTCCTTAAATACAGGGCTTATCTCTTCGTCTATGGCTTTTTCAGCCTCTTTAATTTGGGAGATGATTTTCCCTAACTCTCCTTTATCAAGCCAGATACCACCACAGGTTGTGCAAGTATCTATGATCACGCCATGTTTTTTAACCTCTATTAAGTCCTGATTACATCTTGGGCATTGCATATTTTACTCTTTATAAATTAGGATAAACTATTTTTTTTGTTTCATTAAGCCTTTCTAAAACAGCTTTTCTGTCTTTTCCTACAATATTTATATGTCCCATTTTTCTACCCTTTCTGACTTCTTTCTTTCCGTAAAAATGTATCTGTACTCCAGGGATAGAAAGTAGTTTTTGAAAGTCAAGGTCTTGAGTTCCTTTACCTATTATATTAAGCATAGCTGAATGACAAAGACATTGAGGTTGAATAATTTCGTACCCGCATATAGCCCTAAGGAGCATCTCAAATTGAGATATATCACAGGCATCAATAGTATAATGACCTGAGTTATGAGGTCTTGGCGCAAACTCATTTATTAGAAGCTCATCATTTGTCATAAGAAACATCTCTACACAGAGCAGCCCTATAATCTTGAGTGACTTTATTAAATCTGTGGCAATCTTGTAAGCTCTCTTTTTAACTTTTTCTGAAACATCTGCAGGAGCAATACTGTAAAGCAAAATACCATTGTGGTGAACATTTTCAACTACTGGATATAAAGTGATGTTGTCCTTTGAATTTCTGGCGCAGATAACAGATAATTCTTTTAGATAAGGCACGAAGTCTTCAATGATAAACTCTTCATTGATGATCTTGTCTTTGATAACCTCAAATTCTTTTGGTGAGCTAATTATATATAACCCTTTTCCGTCATAACCACCTTTTGTCTTTTTGACGACTACCTTTTTTTCTTTTATGAAAAGTTCAACATTTGTAAGATCTTTAAAAATCTCAAAATTAGGTGTGGGGAAACCATTTTTTCTAAGATAACTTTTCTCAGATGCTCTTGTCTGCTTGATTTTAAGTACCTCAGATGATGGCATAAGAGGAATCCTTTTTTCTATCTCCTGTAAAACCTCTATTTTTATATGTTCAAACTCATAGGTAGTGAGATTACAAGCGTTAATAAAATCACTTAGTTCAGAATAGTTATAAGAAAAATCTGCTATTTGAGCAGCAGGACAGTGTTTATCAGTATCAAGAACAGCACTTTTATAACCCATTCGTCTGCATTCCATAATTAACATT
Source organism: Thermodesulfovibrionales bacterium (assembly GCA_026416735.1). Lineage (GTDB taxonomy): Bacteria > Nitrospirota > Thermodesulfovibrionia > Thermodesulfovibrionales > Dissulfurispiraceae > DYHD01. Next base: position 5,930 of record JAOAEO010000033.1, on the reverse strand, counting down.
CTACCTAACTGCCCACCACCTACTATTCCTATTGTTGAATCAGGACCGAATAACATTTAGTCACTCTTCCTCTTTAAGTGTTATGTTTAAAACTTTTTCTTTCATTTTATTAGTATAATTTTTAACCTTTTCTTTAATATCAGGATACTTTATACCTAAAATTCTGGCTGCTAAAAGTGCAGCGTTTTCTGCATTCCCTATAGCAACAGTGGCAACTGGCACACCTCGTGGCATTTGAACTATAGAAAGTAGAGAGTCTACGCCACCTAAATGGGTCAAAGGTATAGGAACGCCTATTACAGGCAGAGCTGTTTTTGAAGCTGTCATACCTGGTAAATGAGCTGCACCACCTGCTCCTGCAATTAAAACCTCTAATCCTCTTTTTTCTGCCTCTTCAGCATATCTAAACATCTCATCAGGTGTCCTATGGGCAGATTTTATAGAGATTTCATAGGGTATTTCAAAGTCCTTTAAGATTTTAGCAGCTTTTTTCATGATAGCAAGATCACTATCACTACCCATAATTATACCTACTAATGGCTTTTTCATTTTTAAATTCTCCTTTTTTTGAAAAAGGTTGTAAGATTAAGTGTAGGTTCAAATCAGATAAAATTAGAACTATAAGGATGATTTTTAAATTATGCATTTTTTATAACCTATTATACAACCTAATCTAAAAACTACACTTATTCAACCAGAAAAGCCCTCCGATTATTTGAATTTATAATATATTTTAGGACATAATCCCTTTAATAAGATGATCATAAAAGAAAGCATTAATATGATATAACAAAAAATTTTCCTATTCAAGAGAGGCAAACCTTTTATTTTATTGAGGTTAGACTAAGTGTTTTAAGCTAATAGGTGAAAAAATATTAAACCATATTTTTATAGTATAGTGGCTTATGCTGACAATATAAACTCGATTCCAACATGTCTTGTTTTTACTCCTTCTAACTTTATCCATTTTACTTTACCAAGAGTGGGTATAGTTACTGGCATTTTTGGCATAGGGAGATTTAAAAATAGAATGGAGCCAACTTCAAAATTAGTCTCTAAACTTATTGTCCTAATTCTTATTCCTCCACTACTTATATCTAAAATATCGGCGTTTCTTAAGAATTTTTCGGGTAAATTTGTTATGCCTTGAGGCTTATATTGTAAGGTATGATAGTAAGGCACCCTAACATGTTTTCTTCTTTCTTCTTTGGACATATTTTTAATTGACTAATTTTGATAATAAATAATTTAACATATAATAGATTTTTTTGGAAATAAAAATTCAGACAAAAAATTTAAAGGTGTGTATTGTATACTATCTATATTAAAAGATATATTATTCTATATGTTCATTAAAGATAAACTGAGCTATTGAGAAATTAGAAAGGTAAGGGGTTAAAATGGGTAATAATATAGTGCATAAAATCCTTAAGTCACACTTAGTTGAAGGAGAGGTCGTGGCTGGTAAAACGGTCTCTCTCAAGGTAGATCAAGTATATACTCAGGATGCTACAGGCACTATGACTTGGCTTGAGTTTGAAGCCATTGGAGTTGACAGAGTTAAGGTGCCAGTGGTGGTTTCTTATGTTGATCACAATATGCTCCAGACAAATTACATGAACGCCGATGACCATCTTTTTCTTAAATCTTCAGCTGAAAAATATGGCGCCTATTTTTCAAGACCAGGTAATGGTATTTGCCATCAGATTCATCTTGAAAGGTTCGCATCACCAGGCAAGATAGCCTTAGGTACCGATAGTCATACCCCTACAGGAGGGGGTATAGGCATGCTTGCCATTGGTGTAGGTGGACTTGAGGCTGCTACCGTTATGGCAGGGTTGCCGTTTGAAATGGTTATCCCTGAAGTTGTTGCTGTCAGATTAATTAATAGTCTTGCCAGACCTTATGTCACACCAATGGACGTTATAATGACAATCTTAAAGCTACTTTCTGTAAAAGGTGGCGTTGGTAAAATTATTGAGTATGGCGGAAGCGGGATAAGGGATCTTAATGTCACCGAGAGAGCTACTATAACTAATATGGGAGCTGAACTTGGAGCAACAACATCTATCTTCCCAAGTGATGCTAATACTTTAGCTTTTCTTAAAGCTCAAAAAAGACCTTATGACTGGCTCGAACTAAAGGCTGATGATGATGCTGAGTATGATGATTTTATAACTATTGATCTAAATAACATTGAGCCCATGATAGCTCAACCTCATAGTCCTGATAATGTAGTAGCTGTTAAAGAGATTGTAGGGTTAAAAGTTCATCAGGTGTGCATTGGTAGTTGTACCAACTCATCTTATCAAGTGATGAAAACTGTTGCATCCATTTTAAAGGGGAAAACAGTACATAGAGATGTTAATCTTTTGATCAATCCAGGTTCAAAGCAAGTATATGAGATGTTAGCTCGTGAAGGATTGATCGCTGATATGATCTCTGCGGGTGCAAGAATACTTGAATCATCTTGCGGACCTTGTATTGGCATGGGTGGGGCACCTGGTTCAGGTCAAGTGTCTGTGAGGTCTTATAATAGAAATTTCAAAGGTAGGTCAGGGACTAAGGATGCTCTTGTTTATTTGGCAAATCCTGTCTGTTGTGCTATCTTTGCTTTGACAGGTGAGATAGTTGATCCCTTAAGTTTCAAAGATCAAATCCCTTTGATAACTGAGCCTTCTGAGTTTTTGATAAATGATAACCTAATTATACCACCTAAGGAGAGTTCTCCTGATATATCAGTAATTAAAGGACCTAACATAAAAGATGTTCCAGTAAAAGAAGCCTTAATAGATGTTATAGAAGCTGAAGTTTTGCTTAAGCTTGGCAGTAATATAACAACTGATGATATTATGCCTGCTGGTTCTCAGATTTTACCTTTAAGATCTAATATACCAGCTATCTCTGAGTTTGTTTTTAAAAATATTGATAGTTCCTTTGCAAAAAGGGCAAAAGCAGCAAAAAATAGAGGTGGTAGTATTGTTGTTGGGGGAGAAAATTATGGGCAGGGTTCATCAAGAGAACATGCAGCAATTGCTCCTATGTATTTAGGATTACAAGCTGTAATAGCTAAATCATTTGCTCGTATCCATAGGGCAAATCTAATTAATTTTGGTATCATTCCTTTTTCTTTTACCTCAGAACATGATTTCGATAAGATTCAACAAGGTGATGTATTAAGAATAACCAACATAATAGACTCCCTTAAAGGCAACCAGAGATATACTGTAGAAAATAGAACTAAAGGATATATTTTTATAGTTATGACAAATTTAAATGAAAAAGAGAAAGATTTGTTACTTTATGGTGGCCTACTTCCATATACAAAGGCTAAAATAACTTAGGTGATTAAGAAGATTTAGTAGTTCTTATGAAATCGAATTAAAATTATTATAACCTATAATCATTAAGAAGGAGAGATAGGCACTCTCCTTCTTGTGGCAATTTAACTTAAGAGAATCTTTTGAGCTTCGTCCATATCAGATTCCATTACATAAGGAATCCCAGTAACCTCTGAAGCTTCTTTTGTAAGTGCTACTATGTCGCCTCTGTCAAGATACTCAAGAGAGAACTTTCTTGCGCCAGCCATTAGCTGTTTCAAGCCAAGTATTAACCTATCAACAAAGGTATACATAGCTACAGCACCCCAAGGAAGCTTTTTAAATGATTTACCATATTTATTCTTTAAGGTCTCTGTAGTTATGAAAATCTCTTCAATGGAGTTACCGTATTTCTTAATATCTGCAGGTAATTTTCCATCATCAGCCCATTTATGTATATTTTTGCCGACAAACGCTGGAATCATTAAGGCTCTTCCCATGCAAACAGCCTTAAAGTAAGGGGCACCAAGTGCAAGTGCTTTGAAGATATGATCTTCCAAAGAGAACCCACCTGCTATTGCAAGGTCTGGTACATATTTTTTCTTTTCGGCAAGTTGTTTTGCAAAGTTATAAGCGATTGCCTGTAGATAAATGGTAGGAATTCCCCATTCATTCATCATTCTCCAAGGGCTCATTCCTGTGCCACCGCCTGCACCATCAATTGTTAAAAGGTCAATACCAGTGTCAGAGGCAAAACGAAGGGCTCTTGCGAGATCTGTTATTCTGTATGCACCTGTCTTAAGTGATACAAACTTTGCGCCCGCCTTCCTATAGTGATTTACCGCCTTTTCAAAGCTTTCATAATCAACCATACCGAGTCTTGAATGTCTTTCAAACTCTTTGAATTCTCCAGCTTTGTAGGCTTTTTGTACAACTGGATCTTCAGGATCTGGAAGGACTATGTAACCTCTTTTTTTAAGCTCGAGGGCTCTATCTAAGGTTTTGAGTTTAACCTCTCCTCCGATATCTTTTGCGCCCTGTCCCCATTTTAGCTCTATGCATGAGACTCCAAGTTTTTCAAGGGCATACTCAGCTGAGGCAAGACGAGTATCTTCCACATTTTGCTGTAATATTATTTCCCCATAGCCATCAAACCAGTCCTTAAAACATTTTACTCTTCTTTCAAGTTCTGGAGATTTTATGACCTTTCCGTCTTTATCAAACTCAGCTTTTGGATCCATTCCAACTACGTTCTCCCCGATAACAACCATAATTCCTGAGATTGCTGCGCCTATGGCTAATCCATCCCAGTTATCACGAGCAACATCGGTTGATCCTAAAGCGCCTGTGAATATAGGGATGCTTAATTTAATCTTATAATCTTTGCCTATCTCTCTTTCAGTTTTTACAACTGGAAAAGTAGCTTTATCTGGATCTGGCTCTATCCCTACAGCTCCTACACAAGTACCTTGAATATTAATATGAGAGTAATCTACAGGATATTTTTTTGTTGCTCCAGCAGTTATTTTACCAAATGGAACAGGGTAAATTACTTCTCTTCCTCTAAATGAAGATTTTCCGATTTCACAAAAGCCTGGACATCCATCAAGACAAACAGCGCATATACCTGAGTATGGTGCTGGGTCTGATATCCTGTTACGGGTTGCTGTTGCTGAACTTGCATTTGGTTGACCTTGAAATACGTTCATTGTGTACTACCCCTCCTTAGTATTAGTAAATTTTAATGATATAAATTTAGTGATGCTAATCCATTAAGACAAAAAAATAACCTTTTCTTTTTCAAGTAATTGGAAAAGAAAAAAGATTATCTACTTAATATTATTATCTCTACCTTTTCACCCCCCTTGTTTTCCCACTTTTCTGGTAGATATTTAGTGATATAAATAAAATCCCCTTCTTGAAGATCGTAAGTAGAAGAGTTTATAGTGACTTTAATACTGCCTTTATTTAAGAAAATAAGTTCAGGTTCCTTTTTTGTAAGAAAGTGTCCCTTTATCGATGCTTTAGGAGGGATATTTACTAAGTAAGCATGAAAATTTTCATCAGATAAAATCTTATAAAGGTCTGCATTAAAAAGTTTTTGAGATGGTTTAACTATAATATCTGCTTTTTTTATTACTGTCTTTTCTTTTGTTGTTTCCTCTCCAAGAACCTCACTTGCCTTCACACCAAGGGCTTCACAGATTTGAATGAAAGAAGAAATCGAGGGAACTATCTGATTATTTTCCATTTGAGATATAAAACCTGGCGTAAGATTAACCTTTTCAGCAAGTTCTTTTTGGCTCATATTTCTTAAAATTCTTATCTCCTTTAACTTACTTCCCAGATCCAAACTAAATGTTGTTTCTGTTAATTTAATTTCTATTTCTTCATTGGAAGTTATTTCATATATGTGCGGTCTAAAGGCATCGCGATTTTTTCTTCTTGAAAGTTTAAGTGCTTTGATGAAAAAGTTATCTTTTCTTCTATACAATTCAAGAACAACCTGAGTAATATGCCTTATATTTGCCTTAAACTTCTGACTATGGGCATCTCGCTCTAAAATCCAGTAGGCAATGCTATCGAGGTCAAAAAGTCTTGGACACATAT
>JAOAEO010000032.1 GCA_026416735.1 Thermodesulfovibrionales bacterium | reverse complement strand
AAGCTCAAGGTTTGAAATTTGGCATTGTTGTCAGCAGGTTTAATGACTTCATTACATCAAAATTGCTTGATGGAGCAATAGATGCATTAATTAGGCATGGAGCCGATGACTATAATATAGACATAGTTAGAGTCCCCGGATCTTTTGAGATTCCCTTGATAGCTAAAAAGCTTGCCATGAAAGGCTCCTATGATGCTATAATCTGTCTTGGGACTATCATAAGAGGTGCTACCCCCCATTTTGAATATGTTGCCTCAGAGGTCTCGAAGGGTATAGCTATGACCTCTTTGGAGACGGGTGTACCTGTAGCATTCGGTATAATTACTGCTGATTCTATTGAGCAAGCCATAGAGCGAGCCGGCTCTAAGGCAGGGAATAAGGGCTGGGACGCTGCCATAAGTGCTATAGAGATGGCTCAAGTTGTTCGAAAACTATAGCTAAATGAAAAGGCGAAAGGCTCGACAGTATGCTCTCCAATTCCTCTACGGTATAGATATCACCAGTAACTCAGAAAAAGAAAGCATAGAAGATTATAGAGAAAAACTCGACGTTTTTTGGCAAGAGACCCAAGAAAAAGATGCTGAAATTATTAAGTTTGCTGAAGATATAATCCTAAAAACATTGGAGAATCAAGAATTAATAGACACTATTATCCAATCCTATGCTGAGAACTGGCGTCTTTCAAGAATGTCAGCTGTAGATAGAAATATATTACGATTGGCTACCTTTGAAATTCTATTTAGAAGAGATATTCCTCACGCGGTCACCATAAATGAAGCAATCGAGATCGCAAAGATCTATTCTTCCTCTGAATCTGCATCCTTTATAAACGGTATCCTCGATAAAATTGCAAAGGAGAGGAGAAACTAATACTTAACAAACTCCTCTAATAGAAACTGCATCAAGGCAATAGAGATAATTGAAGCAGTTTCAGATTTAAGGAGACGCTTGCCTAAGGAAGTCCTCACAAATCCACTTTCTTCTGCTAAGGTAACTTCTCGGTAAGTAAGGCCTCCTTCAGGTCCTATGACTAAGAAAAAAGGCACTTTCAGCCAATTACTATCTCTCTTCTTTCGGGATTCAATGACTTCTTTAAAGGCATCTTTTACTCTTTTGCCACCCTCTTCCCAAAAGATTAACCCTTTGCTAAGATTTGGAAATTCAGAGCTTAGTTGGTTACAAAAATTCTGAAGTGTAACAGGTTGTCTAACATTTGGGATAACAGCTCTATTACATTGCTCTGTAGCCTCTTCTGCTATCTTTTGCCATCTTCCTAACTTTCTTGTCTCTCTTACAATAACTCTTTCAGTAACTACTGGAATTATCTCTTTTACTCCTAATTCTGTTGCCTTCTGGATAACTAAATCCATTTTATGTCCTTTGATCAAAGATTGAACAAGAATTAAATCGAAGGGCAACTCGGTATCTAAAAATATCTCTTCTAAGATGCTGACTTCAACTATCCCATTCCTGATAGATTTAATTTTACCTTTAAAGGCTCTGCCTCTGCCATCTATTATAGAGACAAGGCTTCCAGGATTGCATCTCATCACATTTATTAAATAATGAGACTTATTATTGTCGAGTGTTACTTCTTTTTTGTCTTGGATTTCTGAGGGTGGTACATAGACAGTCATGGGGGCTTTACTGCTTCAGAGAGAAAAAGTCTTTGAGCTTATCTTTTATGCCCTTAGATGATTCTTCAATCTGTTCACCTTCAGTGGCAGCAAACTCCTCTAAGAGCTCCCTTTGGCGAGGAGTTAGTTTCTTTGGGACATCTATATAAACGCTTACTATCTGATCACCCCTCTGATGACTGCCAACCTTTGGCATACCTTTACCGTGGATTTTGAATACTTTTCCAGAGGGTGTATGGGGTGGTATCTTTAACTTATATGCACCATCGAGAGTAGGAACCTCTATCTCTCCACCAAAGACAGCCTTCGTAAAGGATATGGGTATTTCACAAAAGACATTTAGACCATCCCGCTTAAAGAGGTTGTGTTCAGTAACAGTTATAACTACATATAGATCACCTGGTGGTCCACCATTTTGACCGAGATCGCCTTCTCCTCTTAGTTTAAGTCTTGACCCCGTATCTACGCCTGCTGGAATCTTAACGGATAACTGTTTTTGAATTTTAACTTTTCCTCTACCTTTACAACTTTTGCATGGATTAGTAATTATTTGGCCGGATCCATGGCATCTACCACAGGTCTTGGAGATGCTGAAAAATCCCTGTTGAAATCTCTGTTGACCAGAACCTCTGCAATCTTGGCAGGTTTCAGGGTGTGTACCAGGTTGACAGCCCTTTCCATTACAGACATCACAGGTCTGCCATCGAGGAATCTTTATAGTCTTCTCTACACCAAAGGCAGCCTCTTCGAGGGTTATTTCTAAATCATACCTTAAGTCATCTCCCTTAACTGGTCTTGTCTTGCTTGCTCGACCAAAACCTCCAAAAAAGTCATCGAATATATCGCTAAAGATATCACTAAAGGGAGTACCTGCTGCAAATCCAAAACCAGCGGATGATGGACCATCGGGAGAACCAAACCTATCATAATTACTGCGCTTTACAGGATCACTAAGACAAGAATAAGCTTCATTAATTTCCTTGAATTTTTCTTCAGCTTCCTTGTCGCCCGGATTACGATCGGGATGATATTGGAGCGCCAACTTTCTGAAGGCTCTCTTAATCTCCTCCTGTGAGGCATCATTACTGACACCAAGTATTTTATAATAGTCCTTCATATAACCATCCGCTGGTATGGGGTTTCTTCTTATTTAATTTTAATCACTAAATGTTTAACCCTTTTATTATAAATCATCTATTTTTGTTTTTTATCAACATCTTCGAATTCTGCTTCAACGACATCCTCTTCTGGAGCTTTAGCTTTTGAGCCATCTGTCTGAGTCCCACCAGTAGCTGTATGGGCAGTTTTATATATATGTTCTGCTATCTTATGAGAGGCCCTTGCGAGCTCTTCTATGGCAGCCTTTATTTCAGAAACACTCTGGCTTGTATCCTTAGCTTTCTTGCATTTTTCGATGGCAGCTTCTATATCCCTCTTTTCATTCTCTGTGATCTTATCTCCATATTCTCTTAAAGATTTTTCTACAGTATAGATAAGGTTATCAGCCTCATTTCTTGCTTCAGCCAGTTGTTTCTTTTTCCTGTCTTCTTCTGCATGAGCTTCTGCATCTCTCACCATTCTCTTTATCTCTTCCTCAGTGAGTCCACTTGAGGCAGTTATTTTTATGGATTGTTCCTTACCGGTGCCCAAATCCTTTGCAGATACATGTAATATGCCATTGGCGTCGATATCGAAGGAGACATCAATTTGAGGAACACCTCGTGGAGCTGGTGGAATACCAACGAGTTCAAATACTCCAAGAAGTTTGTTGTCAGCCGCCATCTCCCTCTCTCCTTGATAGACTTTAATAGTTACAGCTGTCTGGTTGTCGGTAGCAGTTGAGAAAATCTGAGATTTTTTAGTAGGTATAGTTGTATTTCTTTCAATAATTTTTGTGAAGATTCCACCCAATGTCTCGATTCCGAGAGAGAGCGGTGTAACATCGAGAAGCAGAACTTCTTTGACTTCTCCTTTAAGGACTGCTGCTTGTATAGCAGCTCCCACTGCCACGACTTCGTCAGGATTTACTGACTTATTAGGCTCCTTTCTGAAATACTCCTGAACTAACTGCTGAACCTTAGGCATACGGGTTTGACCACCCACTAAAAGAACTTCATCTATCTGTGTTGGTGTTAGCCCAGCATCGGACAGCGCAATCTTACATGGATTTATTGTTTTGGCTAAAAGATCTTCTGTTAGCTGCTCGAGTTTTGCCCGAGTAAGCTTCATTAAGAGATGTTTTGGACCTGTGGCATCGGCAGTGATAAAAGGTAGATTTATTTCTGTCTCCATAGCGGTGGAGAGTTCTATTTTTGCTCTTTCAGCTGCCTCCTTAAGCCTCTGAAGAGCCATCTTGTCATTCTTAAGGTCTATACCCTGTTCTCTTTTGAACTCATCTACTAACCAATCTATAATTCTTAAATCGATATCATCTCCACCAAGATAGGTGTCACCATTCGTTGATTTGACCTCTATAACTCCTTCTCCTATTTCTAAGATAGAGATATCGAAGGTCCCCCCACCTAAATCATAGACTGCAACCTTCTCTTCTTTCTTTTTATCTAAGCCATAAGCAAGGGCAGCAGCAGTTGGTTCGTTTATGATTCTAAGTACATTTAATCCTGCAATTCTACCCGCATCTTTTGTAGCCTGTCTTTGACTATCATCGAAGTATGCAGGCACTGTAATGACAGCTTCAGTTACTGGTTCACCTAAATAGTCCTCTGCTGCTTGTTTTAATTTCTGTAATATCATGGCTGATATTTCTGGTGGAGAATACCTTTTACCTCTAATCTCAACATGGGCATCTTGATTAGGTGCCTCAACAATCTTATAAGGGAGTCTTTTCCTTGCGTGTTCAACCTCTTTTGAATTAAATTTTCTACCCATTAATCTCTTTATAGAAAAGATAGTGTTCTCTGGATTTGTTATAGCTTGTCGCTTAGCAATCTGTCCAACAAGTCTTTCTCCCTTTTCAGTAAAGGCAACCACTGAAGGAGTCGTTCTACTTCCTTCTTGATTAGGTATGACCACTGGTTCACCACCGATAACAACTGCAACGACTGAATTTGTAGTCCCCAAATCTATTCCTATTGCTTTACCCATTTTTAAGTTCCTCCTTTTATTTTATCCTTGATTTTGTTTGTTAACTATTTTTTTAGATACCGACACATAAGATGGTCTCAATATTTTATTATATAACATGTAACCTTTTCTAAACTCTTCTACAACGACATTATCTTCTAACTCCTCCGTCTCCACTTGAGACATGGCATGGTGATAGACAGGATCAAAGGGTTTCCCTGCAGCTTCTATCGTCTTCAATCCCACCTTCTCTAAAACTCTTCTGAACTCCCTTAGAGTATTTTCAATTCCTTTTATCAGAGACTGGCCGCTGTCTTTACTAATATCAGAAGCATGTGTAAGAGCCATTTCGAGGGTGTCTATAACAGGTAAAAGATCCTGTATCAGTGACTCATTAGAGTACATTATCAAATCCTCTCTATCCCTTTGAGCCTTTTTTTTATAATTTTCAAACTCAGCATATAATCTCAAGTGTTTTTCCTTTAAATCTTCCAACTGAGATTTAAGCTCACTGATCTCATCAAAAGTTTTCTCCTCTACTAACTCGCCCATAGGTGGTGGTTGTTCACTACTTTGGGAAAGTTGTTTAATGGTGTTTTCATTTTGTGCAGCCCTATTGTTTTCCATAATCATCTCCCTCACTTAGTTAAGATAATACAATCATACCATAGATAAAAGATTGTTAGAGTTAATTATTATAAGAAGCGATATAATTAAGCTATCAACCATCTAAATATCTAATTTACAATGAATAATAGAGATGGTGATATTTTAACCTTAAAACAAGGCAAGATTTCATGATAGCAATATTTGTAAAAGGATTCTGAATGAGCAAAAACTTAGTCAAAAGTTTTACTTATCAATTTGGCAACCGTATCGACCATATGTATAGCCTTCAAATAATCCATCCTCTTTGGACCTAAAAGGGCTATAACTCCCATATTCCTCTTTTTGTCCTTGTATGTTGAAGCTACTATGCTCAATCCCTTTAATTCATCAATTGGATTTTCACTACCTATATAGATTTGGACACCATCACTTTCTAAAAGATCGTTTAATAATTTTATTATAAGATGTTTTTCTTTAATTGCCCTATAAAGCTCTTTTATCTTTGAAATATCAGAAAAATCTGGCAAATTAATTGCGTTATAGACTCCTGAAACGAAGATATCTTCTGTTATTAGCGATAAAGCTTTTTGATAAATCTTGATGGTCTTATTAATTAAATCACTATACTGACTCTTCTCTGCTGAAATCCTTTCATGGAGCATCTCCATTATCTTATCAAGTCTATAGCCAATATACTCACTGTTAAGATACTCTATAATTCTGTTTAAATCTTGCTGTGAATAAGATGAGGGTATATTGATTATCTTATTAATTACTAAGCCTTCATTAGTTAGCAAAATAGCAACTACAAGATTTGAGGAATATCTAATCAAATCTAACCTTTTAAAGGTTGTACACTGTGGCCTAGGAGAAGTTATCAAACTAATATAATTCGTTAAGGTGGAGATCGTATCGGTAGTTTGAGAAAAGATTGTATTAATATTATGATGCCTGGTTATCTTTCCGAGGGTCTTTGTAAGACTAATTAGGAAAGACTCTAATTCTTCATCTCGCTCCCGCTCTTGTAGCCCTAAAATGCAGTTAACATAAAACCTATAGCCTTTATCAGTTGGTACTCTCCCAGCTGAGGTATGGGGTTGAGTCAAATAACCGTACTCCTCTAAATCTGCCATTATATTTCTTATGGTGGCAGAGGAATAACCAAGGGAATACTTTCTTGTTAAAAACCGAGATCCAACTGGTTCAGGGTTTCTGATGTAACTCTCAACGACAGCACAGAGTACTTTTTTGCTTCTTTCGTCTAAAATCTCACTGGAAATCATCTTTAGCCTTTAGCACTCCTCTTGACCGAGTGCTAATAATTTAACACTAAAACTCCATTTCTGTCAAGATTTCTACCACGACAGTTCTTTATTCATTAAGTTTTCATAGACTGAAAGTGGTAGAAAGGAAGAATAAAAAATCTCCGCATTAAAATATTTAGTAACCACTTTGTGCTGCCGCCTCATCTCTCTAAGGGGTAGCTTTTTGGAGGCTGCAGAAAAGGTCCACCAGTTTCCAGCATAAGTTGCCAGTGGAGCGGTATAAAGATCAACAATTGGGAAAATAAGTTTCAAGGCTTCTTGAACTTCGATTACCATATTTCTGTGAAAATGTAATGACTCCGATAGAGTTACAAACATGCCATCTTCGTGTAAAGCGTTTTTGACTGACTTAAAAAACTCAACAGTAAAGAGGCTCTTAGCAAAGCCAATTATATCAGTCGAATCGACGATGATAACGTCAATCTCGTTAATCTTTTCCTTGATAAATTCAGCCCCGTCCATACAGCGGATTTCAACTCTTTTGTCATCAATGCCAGATGCAACATTAGGAAAGAATTTTTTAGATACACTTATAACTTCTTCGTCTATCTCAACAAAATAAACCTTTTCAACTAAATCATGCTTAAGAACCTCCCTAACGGCACCTCCATCTCCTCCACCTATAACAACTATTGAACGGGGGTTTGGGTGGGAATGCATAAGTACATGGACAAGCATCTCATGATAGAAAAATTCATCTTTTTCAGTAATTTGTACGACCCCATCTAAAATCAACATCTTACCAAAATAGGGGTTTTGGATAACCATGATATCTTGGAAAGCACTTCTACCTTTGTAAAGAACCTTTTCGACCTCGTATACATACTGTATAGGAGAATACGGATCTTTCTCAAAAAATTTAATCACAGGAAACCTCCAAATTAAATAAAAAAGAGATATAAAAAGACCTCGTTTATTAAGGAATTATACAATACCATTCTAAGTAAAATCATTAATCTAAACTGGGCAGTCATTATTTGTTTAAAGTACCAAGAGAAGATTATAATTAATAAAGTTAAAGATAAAAAACCTTAATAAAATCACTCTTGAAAGGATAATAGACTTTTTCTTTAATGTAAAAGAGCTATTTATACGTAAAACTTAAAATTATGGTTAGACCTTTAATTATAGGTGTTGGGGGGAGTAAAAGTAACTCCGGCAAGACCACCTTTGCATCAGATATATTAAGAATGCTAACGGAGGTGACAATCTCTTCTACAAAGGATCAAAGCGGAAGTAAAGAAGATTTTAAACATTCTTCTTTAAAAACCAAAAAAAGATGGGGAGCTATAAAATATACAAAAACAGAGATATATTCATCTATTATCGAGGACTTTGAGATTCTTAATGAAGATGGTAAGGATACCAAAAGATTTATCGATTCTGGTGCAGAGAAGGTTATATGGATTAAGGCTACTATCTTTGACCTGCCAGAAATAATTCCTATCGCTTTAGACAGGCTATACCATCTTGACGGTATCTTAATAGAAGGGAACAGTGCTATTTTAATAGCAAATCCAGATATCATAATCTTTATATCCTTAGATAACAGCTGTGACTTTAAACCTACTGCATGGAAAGTTCTGGAGAATGCTCAAATAGTTATAATGTCTGATAATTCGCCTTTGATAAATATTAAAGAGATGACAAAAAGGTCTAAAGTCTTTATACTTGATGATTTTCAAAGGACTGATCTAAAAAATATAATAAATGAGGTGATTGATCATATGAATAAATTGGTTAATAGAAAAGATATCGAAAGGCTCCTTATTGAACATTCAGTAGATAAAAGAATAACCTGTCAAAAGGCAAGAGCTTTAGCAGAAGAGTTTGGCATACCCTACAGCGAGGTAGGCAGAATAGCAGATGAATTAAAAATCAAGATTGTCGAGTGTCAGTTAGGCTGTTTTTAATGGAGACGATCGTCTTTGAGCTTGCTTTAACATTTTATTTTGCAGCCACTTTGATAGGCCTTTTAGAGATCTTCAAAGAAAGCAAAGGTCTATCTAAATTACTACTGATCTTAACAGCTTGCGGTTTCGTTTTACATACTTTAAATATAATTATGAGATATTATACCTGTGGTTATTTACCAATAACGGGGATGCATCAGGCGACATCTTTTTTTGCCTGGTGCATAGTACTTATCTTTTTATTCCTACAATTTCGTTATCAAATTGGAATAATTGGAGCCTTTATACTTCCTATTGTATTTATACTAATGCTCTCTTCATCGACATTCCCTCGTGGGATTATACCTCTCTCTCCAGTTTTGCAGAGTTATTGGTTTAATATTCATACGGTTTTAGCTTTCTCTGGTAATGCCTCCTTTGCCATAGCCTCTGGAGTTGGTGTAATGTATCTCCTTCAAGAGTATTATTTAAAGTCCAAGAGATTGGGAGGTCTCTTCAGAAGACTTCCAAACCTACAGATACTCGATGAGATCAACTACAGACTCATAACGATAGGCTTCCCCTTACTAACTATTGCAATAATAACAGGTGTTTTATGGGCTGAAAGTGCCTGGGGGAGTTATTGGAGATGGGATCCAAAGGAAGTATGGTCTTTAATTACTTGGACTATTTATGCCCTTGTGCTACATCTAAGGGCTATCAAGGGATGGAGAGGCAAAAAGGCTGCCATCCTTTCGATTATAGGGTTCTTATCGGTTCTTTTCACTTTTTTTGGAGTAAATCTTTTATTTGAAAGTCTCCATATATTTGGTTAGAGAGGGCAATCTTGGATATTTCCGTAATAGGACTTAATCATAAGACGGCAAGCGTTGACCTTAGAGAAAAACTCGCCTTTAGTGGGCAGAAGTTTCAGGAAGCTCTTATGGGGCTAAAGAATCTTCCGATGATCGATGAGGTCGCCCTCTTGTCGACATGTAATAGGGTTGAAATTTATGTATATGGAAGGAATAGTGAAAAAACCTATGAAACCATAAAAAACTTCCTATCAATTTTTCACCAAATAGATAAAACAGAATTTGAGCCAGCTCTTTATTTTTACACTAATAGGGATGCCGTTAAACATGTCTTTAGAGTAGCCTCCAGTCTGGACTCAATGATCATTGGAGAACCTCAAATACTTGGACAACTAAAAGAAGCCTTTGACTTTGCTTTGAATAAGAAAACTACTGGTTCCATCCTTAATCGTCTTATGAAGAAAGCTATCTCAACAGCTAAAAGGGTTAGGACAGAAACGAGAATAGCTGAAAATGCAGTCTCTATTAGTTTTGCAGCCGTTGAACTTGCCAAGAAGATATTCAAAGAATTACCGGGAAAGTCTTTCATGTTGCTTGGAGCTGGAGAAATGGCAGAACTTGCTGCTCGACATCTCATCAGCAATGGGGTGAAGGATGTAAAAGTTGCAAACAGAACCTATGAAAGGGGCTGTGAACTCGCAAAGGAATTCAATGGCAAGGCAGTAAGATTTGAAGACTTCCTTAAGGAACTACTCTATACCGATATAGTGATATGTTCTACTGGTGCAACAGAATATATATTAAAGAAAGAGCAAATGCAAAAAATTATGAAAGATAGGAAAAATAAGCCAGTCTTTATCATAGATATTTCTGTTCCAAGAAATATAGATCCCGATATCAATCAAATCGACAATGTCTATCTATATAATATAGACGACCTCCAGCAAGTTGTCGATAATAATCTTTTGGAGAGAAGAAAAGAGGCAGAGAAGGCTGAGGCAATAGTTGAAGAAGAGGTAGAAAAATTCCTCAAGTGGTTAGAATCCTTAGACTCCATTCCCTTGATAATTTCTATTAGACAGAAGGCTGAAGCTATAAAGAAAGAGGAGTTAGAAAAATTTAGGCACAGGTTCCAAAATCTCGACAAAGAGCACTTAGAGGCAATTGAACATCTTGCTTCCTCTATAACTAATAAGCTTATCCATCCCCCTACAATAGCTCTAAAGGAAAGCTCTGAAGACAAAGAATTATTAGCTATGGCAATAAAGAAGCTCTATGGTCTCAACGAAGATGAAGAGGAAGAATAATGTATTAGCTATTTTTCTCTCTCCAACAAATAGAGAGCTATTCCCCGTAAAGGGTCTGCCCTTTGGTCGAAGGAGCTGAGCGAATCGATAGCTTCACTTATTAATTCTTTTGCCTTTCTTTTAGATTCCTCTATGCCATATAGTTTAGGATAAGTTAGTTTCTGCTTCTTTTCATCGGAACCAACAGATTTACCTAATCTTTGACTGTTACCTTCAACATTAAGTATATCATCTACAATCTGGAATGCCAGCCCTATGTTTTCACCGTATCTGGTAAGACTTTTTAAGTAGTCAATTCCGCAATTGGCGAGTAATCCGCCCATTTTTACCGAGGCAGTAATTAGAGCGCCAGTCTTTTTTTTATGAATGGAGGCGAGAGTCTCTATGTCTCCCTCTTTTCCTTCTGATAGAATGTCTAAGGACTGACCAGCAACCATTCCTTTAGCCCCAATAGCATAAGCAAGTTCTGAAATAATCCTAACAAGGGTATCAGAGGAAATATCGATCTCTGAACTATTTGGCTCAGAAATATTTGAATGTGATGATAGCAGATAGAAGGCTTCAGTCAAGAGGGCGTCTCCAGCAAGGATTGCAATTGCTTCTCCAAAAACTTTATGGTTTGTTGGCTTTCCCCGTCTGAAATCATCATTATCCATCGCTGGCAAATCGTCATGGATCAGAGAATAGGTATGTATAAACTCAATTGCACAAGCAAAGGGTAATATGCTTTTTAATTTTTTCCCTCCACAGGCTTCATAGGCTGCAAAACACAAAATTGGTCTGATCCTTTTGCCCTTCGCCGTTAATGAATAGGCCATAGACTCTCTCAATGCTTCAGGGTAGATATTTGAATTGGAGATGTAAGTCTCGATAAAGTCATCTATTAGTCCTTTTCTTTCTTGAAGATATCTTTTTATCTCCATCCTTAAAATACTCTAATTTTGGAGTAGTTTATGATATTATAACAAAAAAGGTGCAAGTATAGGATTGAAATAAGGTTTGCCGAACAGTTTTAAAAAGGTAAGCTATAATGCCCTATGGTGAGAAAGTTTAATGACGATGGTAAAAAAAGGCTATTACAATTTTGTTTTTAATTTTACTTTCATTGTATAATTATTTTCATAATCATTTTATTTTTATATTTTTACATCATTATAATGAAATGATTAATTCATTATAATGATAGAACTTAAATTTAGTAGTTATGAAGGTTTTATTAGTAGAGTATAATGACTCCTATAGAGAACAGGTCAGAAAAGCATTAGAAGAAAAGGGTTGTTCTGTCCTTGAAGCAAAAAATGGTTTAGAAGCTTTCGAGATGGCAGATTTACACCTCCCTGACCTTATTATTTCTGGTGGTTTTTTGCCAATTATGGATGGAATAGCCTTACTTAAAAGAATAAAGACATCGAAAAATTTACAAAGGATACCTTTTATATTCAATTCTAATTTTTACAAAGGAGAAAGAGAGAAAAGGTTGGTTCTTTCCTTAGGGGCAGATGCTGTCTTCGATGAAAAAATTAAGGCTGAACAGATATGGGACGAGATTACTAAGATTACGACTATCTCTACTGATAAAACATCAGAAATCGAGTTTTTAAGACATTATAATGAGATACTCTCTCGTAAACTGATGGAGGTTCAGCTAAAGTTCCTATATGAACAGATGCAGTTTTTGAATCTCTACAATAGTATTAGAGACGTCATAATAGTATCTGATCATAATAGAAATATCGTGAAAGCTAACCAGCCTGCTACTAAGGAGGTTTTTGGTTATAGCACTGAAGAATTAGTGGGCAAAAATGCCAGAATCCTCTTTGCTGATGAAGAGGGGTATCGATACACAGGAAAGGAAGTCTATGATTTCAAACATTATGTAAAGGGCAAAATTTTACAAGTAAACTATAGAAGAAAAAATGGAGAAGTCTTCCCTGCTGAAGTCTATGCTATGAAGCTTGTTGACGAAAGGGGGCAAGTAATTGGAAACATAGGTGTTATTAGAGACATCTCTGAACGAATTCAAGTAGAAGAGCAACTTAAAGACATAAACAAACAATTTAATGCACTGCTCAATGCTCTACCTGACAGGATCGCTCTAATATCACCCGAATGGAAGATTCTCTGGGCAAATGACTTTTCTCTAAAATACCTCGGCTTAGAAAAGGAAAAAGTTATTGGTAGATTCTGTTATGAAATATGGCATAACCGTAGTGAGGCTTGTCAAATGTGTGCTGTGAGAGAGAGTTTTCAGACTGGTAAGCCCGCCTTATTTAATGTTACTACACCAGACAAAAGAATATGGGAAGTGAGAACTTTCCCAATAAAAAATGAAAAAGAAGAAATTTCAAGTGTTCTAAGCATATCGAGAGATATAACAGTACAAAAACAATTGGAAGAACAACTTAGGCAGGCTCAGAAGATGGAGGCTATTGGGCAGCTGGCAGGAGGGGTAGCTCATGACTTTAACAATATCTTAACGGCAATAATGGGCTATGCTACCCTTCTACAAATGAAGATGGAAGATAATAATATAGTAAGACATTATACCAATCTAATTCTCTCGCTTATTGAAAAAGCTACTGCTTTAACTACCAGTTTACTCGCCTTCAGTAGAAAACAGATTTTTAACCTTAAGCCAGAGAACATTAATCAAATCATAAAAAATTTAGAAAAGATCTTACTAAGAGTATTGAGAGAAGATATAGAGTTGAAAATCTATTTAGCTAAGGGAAGTTTAATCTCTATGGTCGATGCTGCTCAGATAGAGCATGTCTTAATAAACTTAGCCACTAACGCCTCTGATGCTATGCCCAATGGTGGCATTTTAACTATAAGTACCGATTTAGTAGATATCGATGAGGAATATGTAAAGACCCATGGATATGGAAAGGCTGGTAAGTATGTTTTAATCTCGGTGGAAGACACAGGTATAGGGATGGAACAAAGTGTGAAGGAGAGAATCTTTGAGCCTTTCTTTACAACAAAGGAGATAGGAAAGGGCACAGGCTTAGGG
>JAOAEO010000031.1 GCA_026416735.1 Thermodesulfovibrionales bacterium | reverse complement strand
CTATAATACTACCCCATAAATTATTGATTCCACCTATTACAGCCATCATTACGATAAGCACAGAATGAAAAAGGGTGAAAGTACTCGGACTGAGGAAGGTCACATAGTGTGCATAGAGACTACCAGCAATGGAGGCATAAATTGCACTTAAAACGAAAACCTTTATTTTTAGAGAGGTTAAATCAAGTCCCATTGCTTTGCTGGCAATTTCACTATCATGCATTGCTCGCAGAGCTCTCCCGATTCGCGAATTAATAAGGTTCAACGAGAAGAGTAATACTATGGCAACAATCCCCCAGGTGAGATAGAAAAAACTTAGAGGTGATTCAAAGGTGTAACCTAATACACTAAATCTTGGTATATCTCCAAAGCCCGAAGGTCCACCGGGTCCAAATTCATTTAAAATAATGTGGATAATCTCACCAAATCCGAGAGTAGCAACAGCAAGATAATGCCCCTTAAGCCTGAGGGCAGGAACCGCTAAAATTACAGCCGCAATAGTAGCTACCAAAGCAGCGAATATAAGACTAAATATAACTGGAATATTAAATTTTATACAAAGAATCGCTGAAATATATGCTCCAATACCATAAAAACCAGCTTGACCAAGAGATATCTGCCCTGCATATCCCATGAGTATGGATAGCCCTATTGCTAAAAGAGCATTGATTCCAGAAAAGATTGCTATTGTTAGGTTATAGGGACTCGATGTAAGTAGGGGAAATAACAAAATTAAGAGAACAAAGACGCCATAAGTGATTGTATTATTTTTACTCATTTAAAATTTTCTTAGTTGAGATATACTGCTACTACCAAAAATTCCCGCAGGTTTATAAAAAAGCACAAGTAAAAGGATAACTAATGCCACGGCATCCTTTAACCCGGAGTGAATGTATCCAGCCGTCATAGATTCCAGTATACCTATCGTAAAACCACCTACAACAGCACCCCTACTACTTCCAAGTCCACCAAGTATAGCCGCGCAGAATCCCTTTACAGCAAGCATCGGACCTTTATCGTACTCCATCAATGAGATAGGAGTTATAGCAATTCCTCCGATTGCTCCAACGACAGCACTCAGAATAAATGAGAACATAACCATCTGTGAGACATTTATCCCAACAAGTTTTGCAGCAATAGGATCGACTGCACAAGCTTTCATAGCCTTTCCAATTATAGTCTTATTGAAAAATAGGAATAATAAAATTATGCAAGCACCGGTCACCCCAATTACCCATATTGTCTGTTGAGGAATAACAGCGCCGAAAAAATTTAAAGGCTCCCCCTCTGTAAAAGGTGGATAGCCATAGGGATCTTTACCAAATTTAAACATAAGAAGTCCTTTAAGAAGTATTGAGACAGATATAGTTATCATTATCATTAATAGGAGATCAGTCTTTTTAATAGGCTTTATAGCTAATCTCTCCATAAGAAGTCCTATTAGAGCTGCCGTTAATATCGTTAACAGAGCAGAGACTAAGAACGGCAACTTCATTGAAGTAGTGAAAAACCACATCATCAAGCCGCCAATTACAACGAATTCACCTTGAGCAAGATTCAATATGGAAGTAGCATTATAGATTATATTAAATCCAATGCCTACAAGAGCATAGACAGAACCTATTGTTAGTCCTGAAAATAGAAATTGCAGAAAAACCGTTAACAACTTAGAGATTCTCCCTTACTAAAATCGATAAATTACTAATTATTAGATTGAAAGCTTATCATTAACCTATAAGTCTTTTATTTTACTGGAGTCCGATAATTTTTTCTATTTAAATTAAAAATTCATTAGCTTATTAGGATTTAACTAATGTTTAAGGTAAAAACTTCAGACCCACTTTATTAATTCTATGAAGGTTCACAAATGCTTACCTCCTTGGAAAAGGATAACTTGTAATTATAGCATAATTATTTCTTAGCTTAAAGAAAGACAGCAAACCGAATTTACAAATAGATTCTCTGCTTTTTTGCATTTGAAAGGACTTAAAAAGTACATCTTCACATCTAAATAGGCTTTTTTATTGCTGTTTAATCTCTTTTCTCCCAATATTTGCTACTTTTTAGTCTTAAAAACCCACCCTTTACATCTCTTAATCTTTTAAATCAGACTATGCTTTATACTGCTAACTTTTCACACCTTAGCCTTACTCTTCTGTAAAATACAAATTCTTCCATATATCTTAAGGCATAGCTTCTGTTCAAACTTTATTACCTTCCCTGCTATTTCATAGAAAAGCCACTTCCTGCTCTTTATGGTCTTTGCCTTCAGTGCCTTTGGTAATATAGTTATTAAAATAAAGTTGAATCTAAAGACAGAAAAAGAAAAGAGAGATATAGATTTATCAACAGAGAGAGATTTGAAATGATCGAAGACAGAGCTATTGAATCCATATTAAGTAAACACTTATAACAAGACTTAAGACCTCAAAAAAAAGATAGTAATGCCTTATAAAGAAACTACTCGATAAAATCACAAAAAGGTAAGTAAAGCATATTTCTTTAAAACAGCGTCATAACAAAGGCAATAGATACTATCTCCATAATCTAACCAGTAGTTCATGGAGATTAAATCTCGATGTTGCAAAAGCAAAAAATGGAGACTTTAGACCTCCTATACTACCAAAAACTTATATAGATGGCAGTTATATAGATCTGTCTATGAGTCCTATAATTAATGGTTATTTCAAAAACCAACCTTTAATTTCATTAAAAGAGTTAAGGCTTCTTTATTTTTTGATTAGAAATTTAAAATTACAGAAACATAAAGTAGAAAATCGCTTTACTAAATAACAATCAAAACTTTTATAACATATCAATCCATCTAATTAGCAAATAGTTAAAGCCAATGAATATTTGCGGCATAAATAGCTTTTTTAGATTTAAAAACATTAGATTGCCTGTAAACTATTTGTCCAAGGGATAAGATAATAGAATGTAGGCCCTTAAAAGGAAAAAGATAAAAAACTTTTTATTTTTAATGGTTTTTAAGCTATCTATATAATGCTGTATCTGACTTTTAAAGAGAATCTACTCTATAATAACCTGGCGTATGCCAGAAAGTTTTTGGGTATACATTGGTAAGTCTTTTTTAGCCTTACTACAATTATTGAAATATCTTTTTTTTTCACAATAACTTTAATTTACTTATCATCCTATCTCTCAATTGCTTTACAACCCCTTTTAAGGGGTAACTCAAAAAAATCTAAAAACGGAAGAGAGTTGGGATATTTTATCATCTTTCCAAAGTCGATCTTCACATCCTTACATCTTGTTTTTTTGAGCATTCTATAGATCTTGTTTAATGTTATTTGGCTTTACGCAATAAATCGGCAATAGTATTTTTAAGATTAGTAAGGTCTGAAGATTTCACAACATAAGCGTCAGCAACCCAGACTGAAAAATCATCTCTATAGTCATATGCAGTAAGCATAATTATTGGAACTTTTGGATTTTTTTCTTTCATTAATCTTAAAACTTGAATACCATCTATATCTGGCATCAATATATCGAGTGTAACAATATCAGGCTTTTCACTCTCGAAAAGTGCAAGTGCCTCTGTACCAGAATTTGCAGATACAACAGTATAACCTTCGTCTTCTAATTCTGCTTTGTAAAGCTTTAAGATATTTTTCTCGTCATCTACAATTAAGACTTTCATTATTCCTCCCCTTGAGGTAAAAATATTTTAAAGGTCGTTCCCTCACCCCATACGCTCTCGACCTCAATTCTACCACCATGTTCTTCTATTATCCTCTTACTTATAGATAGTCCTAAACCAGTTCCTGTAGTTCTCGTCGTAAAAAAGGGATCGAATATTCTGCTAATATGTTCTCTTCTAATCCCGCAACCATTGTCCTCCACCTCGATTACTACAGTCCTTAGCACCTCTTCCCCTTTGTCATCACTTACAATGCTCTGATCTCCATTTTGATAATAGACCCTAATGGTTATAGTACCGTTATCAGTAGCCTTATTAGCATTATCGATAAGATTAATTAAAACCTCCTTTAATCTATTTGGATCTCCATAAAGAATTAGGGGGTATTCGATCTCCTTAATCAATTTATTACCTCTTTCTTCCAATTCAGGTGTTAATAGGGCTCCAATACTTTTCAAAAGCTCTTCAACATCAACCCTTCTGTGCTCTATCCGACCACTCTTAACAAATGTTAAGATGTCTGCTAAAACAGTCTCAAGCCTTCTGGTTTCATCTACAATAATTTTTGCGTATTCCCATAGATCACCGCTAAGATTCCTCTCTAATCTTTTAGCAAAGCCTCCTATGGAAAGCAAAGGGTTTCTTATCTCGTGGGCTACTTTAGCAGCCATTTCACCTAAGGCAGCCATTCTCTCAGATGAAATAAGTCTTTCCCTAAGTCTTTTGATCTCAGATACATCTCTGACTATATGGATAGTTCCAAAAATCTGCCCTTCTTGATCAAAAAAGGGAGAACTTGAGATTAGATAAGTTCCTCCAAGATTGGGATCATCCACCTCCTCTATATAGGGCTTCTTTGTCTTTAAGGTTTTATGATGGGGACATTTAATCCAAGGTTCATTAAGCCCATGAAATATTTGATAACATTTTTTACCGATAATCTCTTCAGGTTTTTTACCAATTTTTTGTACCACCGCTTTGTTAATTCTCTTGATAGTATAATCAGAAGAGCTTAGATACAACATGTCTGAAATCGATTCGAATATATTCTCCATCTCCTTTTCTGTATCGATAACTCTCTGAAATAGTCTTGCATTTTCGATGGATGCAGCCATCTGGTCTGTGAAGCTTCGTAAAAAATCGATATCATGATCAGAGATAGGTCTACTGGAAAAGAGATTATCAACCCATAACACCCCAATAGGTTTATCTTTATAAATTAATGGCACTAATGCATAGGCTGTTGATCCCAACAATTCAGTAAAGAGTTTTTGATCTTCATGATACAAAGATACATCTGTAACATTAAGAGGGGTTTTTTCTTTGATAACTCTGTTTAGAATTGTCTCTTTTTCAAAGGGGATAACGAGACCGCAACAAAGCTTTTCGATAGAAGACTCTTGTCTGAAGGGTTCCTTTTCTATATTATTGATCAAGGTGAAAAGGTCTATCCCTTCTTCGGACATCTTTGACCATATTTCCAAAGCTTCTTGAGAACTGGAGGGTCCCACTGCCATAGTGCCTCTTAAAACCCTTTTCTCCTCATCTATCAAAAAAAGCATTGCTCTATTAAAGCCGAATCCATCACCTATCGTTACAGCCGTTAATACCATCCGAAGTAATTTATCCAGCTCAAGGGTGCTTCTTATTGCGGAACTTATGAAATAAAGCTTTGAAAGTTGATCATTTTTCAAAGAAAGTTCTCTTTCTATTCTCTTTTTCTCTGTAATATCTCGTGATATACCACTTGTAGCGATTATTGTTCCAGTTTTATCTCTTACAGGAGATAAGGTAAGATTTACATCGATTTTCTTGCCATCTTTCCTTACTCGTGTAGTTTCTAAGTCCTTTATGGACTCACCCCTGCTAAGAAGATCCAAATAATGCCTCTCTGTTGACATTAACTCAGCGGGAATAAAGGGTAAAAACTTGCCAATCACTTCTTCCTTAGCAAAACCGTATATCCTTTCAGCTCCTCTGTTCCAAGAAAGGACTCTCCCCTCTAAATCAGTAGTTACAATAGCATCAGGAGAGTCTTCAATAAGCCTTTCTAACATATCCTTAAGTTTTTCTTCACTCTCTTTGGCTTCGATGGCTTCTTTTTCTCTAAGGAGAAGATGTTCTTTAAGCTTTGCTTTATCTATAATTATTGCAGCTATCGAGGCAAACCCTTCCAACAAATTTTTGTCGTCGGCAGAAAAAAGCACATGACTACCGTCAAGAGATGTTTTGTTATAGAGCCCCAAGGTACCGATAGAACGCTCTCCAATTTTCAGAGGAGTGCACATAGCTGAATGCAAGACTACATATTTTGCTAAATTGCTATAATGGCAAATATCGTCTAAGGAATTAAAAATGGTTGTTTGTCCAATTTGAAAGGTCTTGCCTGCTATACCCTCACCAACGGAAACGGTCAATTCACTCTCGATATCCTCTATATTTGGTAATCCATAAGAAGCTTTAACGGGCAATCGATTATCATCAAGTAGTCTCAGCAAACATATATTGGCATTGAAAAATTTTGCCGTATCTTCCGTTACTCTTTTGAGGAGTATTTCAAAATCATCTATCTGAAGAATTGCCTTAATTAACTCAAAAAAAACAGAAAGTTTGTTAAAGCAATTTTTTTCTATGTTATTCTGAAAATTAAAATAATCGACCACAATATCTCCAATGCACTAAATCATTTTAAAAGTGTTGCGTATAAATCCAAATATTCTTTAGCTGATTTTTCCCATGAAAAGTTCTTACTCATAGCATTCTTAACCAATTCTATCCATAGTTTCTTATATCTATAGGTGTATAAAGCTGTTTTGATAGCTAAAGAAAAAGCCTCCTTAGTAAAGGATTCAAATAAGAAACCCGAGACTCCATCTTCGATCAAATCTGCTAACCCCCCTGTTCTTCTAGCAACGGGTATTGCTCCATACCTCATAGCAATCATCTGCCCTAATCCGCAAGGTTCATATCTTGAAGGCATTAAAAAAATATCGGCTGCAGCATAGGCTAAATGAGCAAAAGGCTCATCAAAACCATTATAGAAATAAACATTCTTAGGGTATTTTTGTTGTAGAAAGCTTAAAGGTTCATGATATTCTACTTGTCCCTTCCCTATAATAATTAGATTTGCATCTCTTAAAATAAAATCATCTAAAGAGGCTATTAACAAATCAACACCTTTTTGAAATGATAATCTACCTATAAAACAAAGCAGAGGTTTTTCACTGTCATCTTCTAAGAGACATTTATTTAGTAATTCCTTCTTATTATTCTTCTTACCTGATAATCTATTTTTATTATACTTAAAGGGAATATGTGGATCGGTTGCAGGATCCCATTCATCATAATCAATGCCATTTACAATACCGTAAATGCTATTTGCCCTTTTACGCAAAATTCCATCCATAGAAAAACCATAGTCTGGGGTCAAAATTTCCTTAGCATAGGACTTACTAACTGTAGTTATTGCATCTGCTGAGATAATTCCTGCTTTTAAATAACTAATTTTTCCATAGAATTCGATACCTTCTGGATGAAAAACCTCGTTTCCAAGTCCAGTGATATTCAATTTATCAGGAGGGAATAATCCTTGATAAGCAACGTTATGTATGGTAAAAACAGTTCGAGTGCCTCTAAAAACATCTGAATTGCTATATATAGTCTTTAAGTAAAGAGGTATTAGACCAGTCTGCCAGTCATGGCAATGGATAATATCGAAGTTTACTCCTAAAGCCTTTATTAATTCCAAAACACTCTTACAGAAAAAGGCAAAACGATCTGCGTTATCATGATACTCTCCAAACCACTCTTCATAAAGTTCGCTTCTGTCGAAAAACTCTTTATTAGCGATAAAATAGAGCTTTTCTGGTTTTGATTTTAAAGTGATCGTCCCTTTTTCCATTAACTTATAAACTTTACAGGGTTTGCTATCTCTATCCATTGAAATATCGAAATAAAAGGAAGTTTCTTCTATTTCAGATTGGAATTTTTCAAAGGTTCGTCTATATAGAGGAACAAAAAGATAGACATCTTCACCCATTTTACGGTATTGCCGATAAAGGGTACCCGCAACATCAGCAAGTCCACCTGTCTTTGAAAAAGGTATAGCTTCTGAGACTACAATAGCAATCTTCATTCCTTTATACCTTGGCTTCTCTTAAAAACTTAGCTGCTTCTTCTGGGGTTGTAGAATTAATATAAAAGCCCGAACCCCACTCAAACCCGGCAACTTTTGTGAGTTTTGGAAGTATCTCAATGTGCCAATGATAATACTCATTAATCTCTTCTTTATAGGGAGATGTATGTATGACGAAACTATAAGGCGGGGTATCTAAGACGCTATCCAACTGCCTAAGAACCCTTTGTAGAAGTTCTGCCAATTCTGAAAAGCTTTTTTGGGGCGGATAAAAACTCGATTCATGTTCCTTTGGTAGAATCCATGTTTCAAAGGGTTCCCTTGGAGCAAAAGGAGCTATTGCAATATATGATTTGTTTTCATAAACAACTCTCTTTTCTGTGTAAATTTCTTGATTGATGATGTCACAGAATATACATCTTTCTTTGTTTTCGAAATACTTTTTTGCAGAATCCATCTCTTCTTTAACACTCTTTGGGACTATAGGTAAAGCTATAAGTTGACTATGGGTGTGCTCAAGTGAAGCACCTGCAGCTTCTCCCTCAGTCTTAAATACAAGGGCATATTTAAATCTTATGTCCTTTTTTAAATCGATTATCCTAAAATAGTATGCCCACAACACATCTTCTACAGCTCGCTGACTCATAGTAGCAAGTGAAAGTTGATGTTCAGGACATTCTATTATGACCTCATGAGCTCCGATACCATTCATTTTATCGAACATGCCCTCTCCCATCTTATTAAGAGAGCCGTGTATCTGTAAAGCCGGAAATTTATTAGGGACTACTCTTAATGTCCATCCCGGAGAATTTGGCGCAGTACTTGCTGGTCTAAAAGCAATAATCTCTGGTGTTGTAGTGTGCTCATTCCCTGGACAGAAGGGGCAGAATCCACCCCCTTTGCGTCTCTGAGAGGGGGAGATATAATCAGCAGGTCTTTTGCCTCTCTCAATAGAGAGAATCACCCATCTTCCAGAAATAGGATCCTTTCTTAATTCTGGCATGTGCTCTACCTCCGAGTGTTCTTTCTTCGATAATCCGCAACTGTATGCATTAGTCTTCTTAAGTTACGAAGATTCTGAACACTTTTTTTCGTAAAACTACTCTATAAAATTTGAAATCTATATTATATAATAATTCTATATTTTATCATAATTAAGAACTTAGGCCTAAGAAAGATTATCTTTATTTAGCTCAAATCGATACAACCCATATTGGGAGGTTATGAAAGATGGAGTCCGTCCTTAAAATCATCAAAGAGAGGCGAAGTATAAGAAATTTTTTGAAGAAAGATATACCAACTGAATTGATCACAAAGCTCATAGATGCACTCATATGGGCTCCAAGCGCTGGCAATCTACAAGCTAGAAAATTCTTTTTTGTCAAAGACCCAAAAATCAAACAAGATCTTGCAGTAGCTGCACTAAATCAGACTTTTATTTCAGATGCCCCTCTCGTAGTAGTAGGATGTACTGACAATAAGATCGGTAGCCGATACGGAGAGAGAGGAATATACTTATATGCCATTCAAGATGTAGCTTGTAGTCTAATGAATATGATGCTTGTTGCAACCGAAATAGGTCTTGGAACTGTTTGGTGTGGAGCCTTTAGGGAGAATCAAGTAGCAAATATCTTAAAATTACCCCCTAACTTAAGGCCAGTTGCTATTGTTCCTGTAGGTTATCCTGCATCAGTGCCTAAGGCTCCAGAGAGGGTTTCTCCTGAAGAGGCAGTCATTTTTTTATGAATTTTTATATAATTCACCTAAATTATATTAAATATATTAAGCCTTAAAAGACTTAAAGATCCTCTTTTGACAGCTAAGGTGAATTTATGATATTTTTATTTAGTTTTGAAAATTACCTTATGCTCACTGGGGAGTCGTCTAACGGCAAGACGGCAGACTCTGGATCTGCTTTTAGGGGTTCGAATCCTCTCTCCCCAGCCAAATAATTTAATTTTAATAAAATAATGAGGTCCCATCGTCTAGAGGCCTAGGACATAGCCCTCTCAAGGCTAAAACACGGGTTCGAATCCCGTTGGGACTACTTAAAATTATATCTCTTTTTACTGTAAAACTACCTAATTTTTAGTTATTTAATTATAAATTCTTTAATCACCCTTCTTTTTAAAGGAAGATGAACTGTTCTTTTCTCACTATATTACCCCATACTCCAAACCATCCAAGAGAATCTCCTCATGGATTAGATTTTATTCAGCAGAAGTTATAGTCGCTTTTTTCCAGACAAAAACTTTTGAGGTCATAGGAGGTTTTATAATTAATCTTAAAAAATGTAAATAAACGATCTTGGATCTTTATAGCTATGACACTCTTTACAAAGGCGATTCTTTTCGGTCTCTTTAATGTTCCAGATGTGAGGTTTGTGACAATACATGCATTCAATTCCTTGCTTGGCATGATTTCCATGTTGACCTAACCCTACTTCTGTTTTATGACATCCAGCACAAGTAGCATTTCTAACCTTTTCTCTTAAATGTGGTTTGTGACAATAATGGCAAGAAAGCTTGCTCTTGGGATTTTTTATGGACATCTCTAAATGGCATTTTGTACATTTTTCAGGTGGAGTCATTACTAAATGCTTCCTAATAAAGGGATGACAATTTATACAAGAGAACTCTCGTATGCTTATGCCGTGTACTTCTTTATTTTGATGGCATTGGATACATGAATCTCCATTAAAGGGCAAATTGTGTTGCCTGTTTAGATGACAGGCACTACATTTTATCTTTTGAATAATGGCATGTTTGGCATGTCCATAGGCTTTATCTGGGCTAACTGCTCCTTGAACGATAGTAGTTTTATGGCAACCTTCACACTGTAACCACGGTTTTTGTCGCCCATGGTTAAGAGAAATAGGATCTACTCCTCTGGCTATGTAACTTAAGAGCCTCTGATTTTGTTCTAAGATACCGATCTCATGGCATTTTTGGCAAACAACCCTACTATGGGAACTCCTTTGCCAATCGATGTAGGCTTCTCTTACAAGATGGCAAGATGAGCAAAAATCTGGATCCGTTTGTGTATAGTGATAATACCGATAACCATAAAGAAAGGTCAACATTAAAAAAACAGCTATAATAAACCCCTTAACGCTATGACTGATTCGCATTTTCTGCTTCGTAATAGGTTCTTTTTCTGATGTTACCGAAAATTTCCCTTATAGTCCTATCGATCATCTTTTTATGAGAACCATCCCAAAAAATCTTCCCACAATTGTAACATTTAAGAAAAAAATTGTTGTTAAAAATGATGTATTCCGGGGCTTCGTTTAATACTGCTTCCTTTTGTACTTTATGAAGCTCGCTATTACAATTTACACATCTACTTGAAAAAGCCGATATTTTATCAAAATGATTCTTAAAAAGCTTTAGGAATTCTTCCAATTGTTCGACTATATCGTTTGAATTAATTAAAAAAGCATTTTCCACCATTTTATTTTTTATCAAAGCTCTATCTCTTGTTAAAATTATTCTTTGTTCTTGCTTTGCAATTTTTACGAGTTCACCATCACTAATTACCCTAAAATACAAAGTATCAAAACCTAATATTCTCAACCATTTTGCTAATCTCCCCAACATCACGTCGCAAATAAAACGATATTCGATACTATTAGCCATTCCTAAATTCAGAATTCTTTAAAATAGTAAATTTAAACTAATGATAAAAATAAAATCTCCCAGAATGCAACAATAAAATCTACCGCTATTGTTTTATAAAGAGTTCTTAAATAAAAGTTACAATCTAAAATAGATCATAAAAGCATATGCATTTTCAAGGATAAATAAATCATTGCTTTAGATTTTTACTTTTGATATATTTTAGTTATGACAGTCAACAAAATTTCATTCATAGAAGCTAAATCCCCAGGAAATCATGTTTTTAGTAAATTTCCTATTCCAAGATTAGGAGCTGTACTTTTATCCACTTTGCTCAAACAGAAAGGATATTATGTTAGAGTTTTCATAGAGGACATTTCAGAGCCTGATTGGTTTTTCATAGAAAATTCAGATGTCGTTTGTATTTCAACTATTACCTCAACAGCTTTAAGGGCATATCAGTTAGCAGAAAGATTTAAAAAAAATGGGTCGATTATTATTTTAGGAGGTATCCACCCTACCTTTCTGCCAGAGGAAGCTATCGAACATGCCGATTATGTTATAAGGGGTGAAGGAGAACAATCCCTTTTACAATTAATGGATTACATACAGAAAGGATCCCCCTCTATTACTTCAATTTTAGGGCTCACTTATAAAGATAAAAACGGAAGAATAATCCATAACCCTACTTCTCCATATATTGAGGATCTAAATAGTTTGCCAGAGCCTGATTTTTCTCTAATTCATAACTGGAAAGCTTCTTATTTCTATCCCATTTCAACTTCCAGAGGCTGCCCCTTTAATTGTAAATTTTGCTCTGTCATAGAGATGTTTGGAAGAAAATATAGATATAAATCGGTTGAATCGACTATAAAAGAGATAAGAAATATATTAAATCCTAAACAGAAAACGAAAATATTTTTTGTCGATGACAATTTCACTGCCAATAAAGAACGCACTAAAAAAATACTAAAGGGTATTTTATCTGAAAAGCTAAATATAAGCTGGTCTGCTCAAACGAGAGTAGATATAGCAAAAGATGATGAACTGCTTCGCCTAATGGTCGAGTCAGGTTGTGACACTCTTCATATAGGGTTCGAATCAATAAACCCTCGGACCCTTGAAGCATTCGATAAAAAACAAACTATCGATGAAAATATTAAATGTGTGAAAAAATTGAAAGAATACTCTCTGAAAATACATGGTATGTTCATTCTCGGTGCAGACACCGATGATGTTGAGACTATCAAAAGAACTCTCGAATTTGCTAATAACCTTAGAATAGATACAGTTCAATTTTTGATGTTAACCCCTCTCCCAGGAACAATAATCTATGAGGAGATGGAAAACAAAAAGAGGATAATTCATCATAATTGGTCTAAATATGACGCCCATCACGTTACCTTTGTTCCTGAGAGAATGAAGCCTGAAACACTACATTTAGAAACCTTAAAAGCTATGGGGAAATTTTATTCTTGGAAATATATAATGAGACATCTTTTAAAGTTTGATCTTTTCTACGCAGTAATGGGGTTGTATGCTAAAAACGCCATTAAAGACGCATTGAAAGAAGCACAAGACTACTTTAAAGATTTTCAGATAGTCTCACCCTATATGACTAAAGGAACTAAATAAGAGGAGGGATCAATGGGTACTATTATTATTGCTATAGTAGCTGTTATGCTCGTTGCGATTTTTGCTTTTCAGAATGCCTCTCCTGTAAGCATTTCTTTCATCCTTTGGAAATTTGAGGCATCAATAGCGATAATAATTTTTCTATGCACATTGGTAGGTATAATTATAGGTATAACGATAACCGTTTTATTGAAATTTAAAATCAGATCACCTTCCAAAGACTAACTAAATTTCTCCAATTCACTTTTGGGAACACAAATTAGGTTTAAAAAGTGTTATCTAAGAATCACGATATCTTTCACAAAATAACTTTAAAACTCTACTTATACTTTTAAGCACATAGCTACAACAGAAAAGATAATATTTTAATTAATTCAAGAAAGCTTCAGGGCTAAAGGGTATTATCGCAATAAAGAATGTGTTAAGAAATTTTTTGATAAAATGGAGAATAGATCACAACTATATTCATAGCTAAATATGATTAGAATGACAATCATGATGGAGAATTATCTCTTACTTTAACATCATGGAGTGCAATAAGCAAATGTAAGAAAAAAGAAGAGTTGTAGAACTGTCTAAAAATACTCCTGAGGTAAAAATTTCATTTTTTCAAACGAAAAGGTTCCAAAACATTTTGATTAGTGTAAAGGATTAGATAGTGATTCAATATGGAAAGAAGAACTATAATAGACTTATTTATTTCCTTAGATTGCCAATAGAACTATACAAAAAATATAAAAGCCTCCTCTTTTATTAGGTTTCTGGA
>JAOAEO010000030.1 GCA_026416735.1 Thermodesulfovibrionales bacterium | reverse complement strand
CATTAAAGTCTCTGCACAGCTATTGCTGAATAGATAGCAATCAATACCTTGTATGGATGCACGTTCCATAGCGATTTGTCTACATATCATATCAAGAAGAACCGCCGATCCCTCTTCCTTTGCTTTATAGAAGAGTTTTTTAATATTAATATTCTTTGAGATGTGCCTTGCGAGGGCTTCATATCCGAAGACACTTCCATCTCTTGCATGAAAAATTGGTTGGAAATGGGCAGTCAATTCTAAATAAGAGATTTCTGCCTGAGTAAAAGGTGGGTTACTATCGATACTCGATATGTATTCTAATAATTTATGTTGTTGAAATTCCATCTGGTCTCTTTTCAGAACTAAACTTCAATAAATTATAAATCTCATCGGATGAAGCGAGTTTATTAATATATTGGAGGATATCTATCTTGTCAGGCTTATATTTTATGACGACACCCCCGGTAAAGGGGTTTGGCTTTATAGATTCTATACCATCAGGGAAAGATATATCAGATAATCTTTTTGCGACTTTAGATAGATGAGACAAAGGAATGCTTTTAATATAAGGAATTTCTATTTTGATTCTACCAGGAGTGTGCTGAATTATTTTGTATGAAAGCATTTGTATCTCCTTACGAAGAAATCTATATTAAAATTTTAAACTAACTTATTTTGCATAATTATTAAAACAAATTTAAATTTTCATTAATTTATTAGGGAATTAATGAAAGTTTTTGTAGACACACCACGATTTTCTGTGATAATTTTAAGTGAGAAACTCTCTCTTATCAGAAAAAGGAGTGTAAGTTTTTTGTTTCTTCAATAGACTCTTTGCCTTAGAAACTATAAAAGGTTTTTTTAGTCATAACTAGCAGTAAAGGATAGCGTTTGGTTAGCTCTTTCATTATTTCATAGTTTCTACGACGATAAAAAAGGTAATAAGCTTCAATTTCAAGTGAAAAGGAGGTTCTAATGGCGCTTTTTAATAATGGATTGAGGGGTAATATACTGAGTGGATTGGCAATAGGGATTGGCGCAGCAATTGTAGCTCCTGTTGTTCTTCCTATCTTAGCAAGTGCGGTTAAACCTATAGTTAAAGCCGCTATAAAAAGTGGCATAATGCTTTACGAAAAAGGTAAGGAGACTGTCGCTGAGGTCAGTGAGATGGTAGAAGATATAGTTGCTGAAGCCAAGGCTGAGATGTCAGAAGCCATTCTTGAAAGAGCAGAAGTAAAGTCCGAAGTAACAGAAGCCAATATTTCAAAGGAGGCTTAACTAACTTTAACAGTTATATGTTAAACAAGGTGTCCCATATACCTGAAGCCATATTGAGTCACAAAATAAAAAATAGAATA
The DNA here is from genome assembly GCA_026416735.1 of Thermodesulfovibrionales bacterium. GTDB lineage: Bacteria > Nitrospirota > Thermodesulfovibrionia > Thermodesulfovibrionales > Dissulfurispiraceae > DYHD01. Next base: position 12,587 of record JAOAEO010000030.1, on the reverse strand, counting down.
AGGATTAAAGTGCCCTCAAAGAAGGGGGACAAAAACTATTTTAATTACATAAATGGTAAATTATTGGAATGTAACGGACTAATCGATGTAAAGGTTAATCCTCTTTCTGGTAGCGTTCTTGTTTTGCACACGACTGATGTAGCCAAAATTTCGGAGTTTGCATTAACAAACAAAATTTTTAAACTTATCAATAGTAAGCCTAACCCTCTTGATTTACATAGCAGAGTTTCGATGGTTTTTAGAGACTTGGATAGATATACTCAAAGCATAACAGGCGGTACTTTAGATATTGCCGATATGCTCTTTCTATTTCTTATGGGACTCGGTATTTATCAATTAAGTAGAGGAAACATCACTGCGCCTGCATGGTATACAGCTTTCTGGTATGCTTTCGGAATCTTTTTTAAATCAGGCAATAAAACAAATAGAAATTTAACTTAACTTTAACCTGATTTTAAACTATCCTTAATTTTAACAATTTAAAGTATTAAACCAGAGGAAATTTTTTTAAAAGAAATGCAATTATAAGACCAGCCAAAAGATTTATTATCAAGATAGTAAAGAGATTAGGGGAGATTTAGAAATGTAAAAACCTCGCCCTAGCGAGCAAAGGAGGTCTAAAATGGCAGAGGAAAGATTAGAAAGTGAAAGCACAAAAGTTGAAACTTTGAGTAAAACTGGAAATACTATCAAAGAAGGTGTTATTAACAGTCTCAAGGGGATTAATGAGATTGAAGCAGAGATAGTTAGTCTCGTGAAAAATACTGTATCGAATACTTTAAGAGCTACGGGAGCTGTAGCCAATGAAGGCGTAGACATTACTAAAGACGTAGTTAAAGGTGCCATTCAGGCTACAGAAGAGGTAGGAACAGGGCTTATACTGAGTATTAAAAACGTTGCAAAGGGAATCGTTATGGGTGTGGCAGATGTCGGCGGTGATATTATAGCTGCTTCAAGCCAGACAGTTAGAGGTGCTGTAAAAGGTGCTGCAGAGATAGGAGCTGATGTAGGTTTAGTGGCAAGGAGATCTGTAGATGGTATTATTGAAGCAACTAAGGAGATAGGGGGTAATGTAGAAGAAGTTGCTAAAGTGGCTGTAACTGGTGCAATAGAGACAGCTGGAACAATAGGCAATACAGCCGTTAAGACTGTAAAGGATATGCTTGTGGGTGTTGTTGAGGGAGTGAAAGAGGTCGCAAGTGCTGCTTTGCCGAAGCCAAGACAAATATCTTCTACTGGTATCACTCCCTCTCAAGAGACAATTGAAACACCAGAGATTACAACTAAAAGCAGAGGACGGAGGGGTGAATCTTAAGGAGTGGTTAGGTTAATTCATAATTTAGTATGGGGTCGTGCCCGTTATAATATAAGAGGGTTGCGTCGATGCAATCCTCTTAAGGAATATCTTGAAGAGAGGATTTCCAAGACTGAAGGAATTAATTCTTTCAGAATAAATATCCTTACGGGTAATATCCTCGTTTTATACAATTCAAGTAATACTGCTAAAAATATAGGTGCTGTTATTAATAGCTATGTTTGCGAGTTTCAGAATCATAAAGATTCATCCATAGTCTGCAAAGTAAAAAAAGATGAAAAGGGAAATAGCAAAGAATATTTTGTTCCAGAGCAAAAATCTTCAGATAGAACCTTCCTAAGAAGAGATATTAGTAGAAGAAAACTCAGAAGGTCAGTCATAAACTCTCAGGACCAGATTTCACACAAATGGCACTTAATGGAATCAGGCGAAGTTCTAAGGAATTTTGGTGTCAACAAAAATACTGGTCTCACATTAGAAGAGGCTGCTCAAAACCTCAAAAAGTATGGATTAAATGTCTTGCCTGAGGCAGTGCCTCGCTCGAGATTAAGCATCTTCATCGATCAACTTAAATCAATGCCTGTAGCGTTGTTGAGCATAGCTGCGGGGATCTCTTTATTTACTGGAGGTCTTGCTGATGCCTTCGTTATAATGGGCGTTGTAATTATAAACGCAGTTATTGGCTATGTAACAGAAAGCCACGCTGAAAAAACTATCCATTCGTTGAAAAATCTCGTTAGACCAACCGCCTTTGTATTAAGAGAAAACAAAATAATGCACATTGGCGCAGAAAACATCGTTTTAGGAGATATTCTGCTATTAAGACCAGGCTGTTATGTGGCAGCTGATGCTCGACTTTTAGAGTCGCAACATTTAAGTATAGATGAGTCGTTATTGACTGGAGAAAGTATGCCCGTCTTAAAGACCCCATTCCCATTGAAGATAAATCCCAATGTATCGGATATACCTCTTGCCGAGAGATACAATATGGTTTATATGGGGACACTCGTTACTGGAGGACAAGGTATAGCTGTAGTAACAGCAACAGGTAGATTTACTGAAATAGGGAAAATTCAGACCCTTATTGGTAATACTAAGACTCAAGAGACACCTATGGAGCGACAATTGAGTGAATTAGGAACACAGTTGGTGATACTCAGCAGTTTTATTTGCTTAGGAATTTTCTTCATTGGGCTTTTACGTGGTTATGGGCTTTTGCAAATGGTAAAAACAGCTATATCTCTTGCTGTTGCAGCAGTTCCTGAGGGATTACCTACCGTTGCAACTACTACACTTTCTCTTGGCATAAGAAATATGCGTCGCTATAATGTCTTAATCAGACGCCTAAATGCTGTGGAGACACTCGGTTCTGTCCAAACTATATGTCTTGACAAAACAGGCACTTTAACTATGAACAAGATGTCAGTTGTTCTTATATATTCTGGTATGAAGAGAATAAAAGTCTCCGATGGCAAGTTTGAGGTTATTGACCCGGGCATACAGGACACTAAAAGAGCAAAAGGTAGTTATCCACTTTATAGTCTTCTCCACTCAGATGAATTACTCAAACTTATAAATATTTGTGTCTTATGTAGTGAGAGTGAAATAAGGAGAGACATCAATAATTATGTCGTTAACGGTTCTCCAACAGAAAATGCCCTTATACATCTTGCTATCAGTTCAGGTATTGATGTCGTCTCTCTTAGAGAAAAATTCCCTCTTTTGGGCATCAAGCACCGCTCTGAAAAGGCTAACTATATGGTTACCGCCCATGATGTAAGCGTTATAAAGAATAATAGATCATGTCCTAAAATTTTAGCGATAAAGGGTAGCCCCTTAGAGGTTTTGTCACTTTGTAATTTCTATATGGTGGAAGGTAAAAAGATACCTCTTTCAGAAGAAGACAGACTGAGAATAGAATTCGAGAATGAAAGGATGGCAGGAGATGCTTTAAGAGTCCTGGGAGTCGCTTATACTTTTATAGATGAGAAAACAATAGAAGATCATAATCTTTCATGCTTTAAGGGGAATGGTTCTGACGCTGAATCAATTTCAGAGCTATTAGGTCTTGCTAAGGAAATTATATGGCTTGGTTTAATCTGCATATCTGATCCCATCAAAGACGGAGTGAAAGAACTCATAGGTAGATTTCACAAAGCAGGGATAGATACTATTATGATAACGGGAGATCAAGGACCTACAGCTTATGCAATCGGTAAAGAATTAAATCTAAGCAATGAAGAACCTCTCGAGATTCTGGATTCAACCCATCTTAGTGATATTAAACCTGAAGTTTTAATGGCCCTGTGTAGTAAGGTGCGGGTTTTTTCAAGAGCAAGTCCTGCTCACAAGCTCCAAATAGTTCAGGCATTACAAGCTACGGGGAGAGTAGTAGCCATGACAGGCGATGGTATTAACGATGGACCTGCACTGAAGGCTGCTGACATAGGGATTGCTATGGGACAGAAGGGTACCGATGTTGCCCGTGAGGTAGCTGATGTTGTGTTAGAGGACGATAGATTAGAGACGATGATTATTGCAATTAAACAAGGAAGGACAATTTATAACAATATTAGGAAGTCAGTCCACTATCTACTTTCAACTAACTTAAGTGAGATATTGGTTATGTTTGGTGCAATAGCTTTAGGGTTAGGTCAGCCTTTAAGTGCAATGCAACTTTTATGGATAAATCTAATCTCTGATATCGCTCCCGGACTTGCCCTTGCCCTTGAACCACCAGAACCTGATGTTTTGAATAATCCCCCTCGAGACCCTAATGAACCAATCATAAAATCAGACGATTTCAGAAGAATTGCCTTTGAGTCAGCTATGATCTCTGCAGGCGCACTAACTGCCTATGGCTACGGGATAGCAAAATATGGAATCAGTGCTGCTGCAAACACAATGGCATTCATGAGCCTCTCAATAGGCCAGATTCTTCACTCTATCAGTTGTCGTTCAAGAAAAAACAACATACTTTTTCGGGGAGAGTTATCACATAACAAATATTTAACTGCTGCAATAGGCTGTTCATTGACTTTACAAGCTTTAGTCATGTTAGTACCAGGACTTAGAAGCCTTTTAGGTATTTCTAAAATAGGCTTTATTGATAGCATTGTTATCGGATGTTCTGCTATAACACCATTATTAGTTAATGAAGTTACAAAGAGCAGTAACTAAAACCTTGCCTTTTACTTTTAAATCTTTAACTACCTGGGAGCATAAGAGATGAAAAAAGATTTCATGTTTACTTCTGAATCTGTTACAGAAGGTCATCCCGACAAATTATGTGATCAAATAAGTGATGCAATTGTCGATCATTTTCTACAGAGAGATCCCTTCTCAAGAGTGATAGCCGAATGTGCTGTCTCAACATCCATTGTTTTTATTGCTGCAAGATTCTCATCGGAGGCAAACATAGATTTTTCTAATATAGCTCGTAAGGTTATAAATCAAATTGGATACGATCATGATTCCTTCAACAGTAAAACCTGTAGCATCTTGACAAGTCTTAAAGAACTACCTGAGAAAGATCTATATTACTTTGATGAAAGAAGTCTTTCAGATGAAGAGATTGAGAAGATCCCAGCAAAGAATCAGGTAACAGTTTTTGGTTTTGCCTGTAAGCAAACCTCTGCTTTTATGCCTCTACCAATATGGCTTTCACATAAGCTCGCAAGACGGCTAACGGCAGTAAGGTTACAAAAAATTTTACCCTATCTTGCTCCAGACGGCAAAACGCAGGTAGGGGTTGAATATAAAGATCGCAAACCCTTCAGAATTCATAGTATAACTATTGTAGCCTCTCAAAATACACCTACAGATCCTACGCTTGCTAAACTCAGAGAAGATATACAAGAAGTCGTAGTAAAACCAGTCTTTCATGATGAGGAGATAAAAATTGATTCAAAGACAAGAATCTTTATTAATCCAGACGGACCTTTCATAGTAGGTGGACCAGCCTTGCACTCAGGTCTTACCGGAAGAAAGAATGCCATAGATACTTATGGTGAATACTCTCGTCATAGTGGAGCCGCTTTAAGTGGAAAAGACCCTATGCGCATCGACAGAGTGGGAGCCTATGCAGCTCGATATGCAGCTAAAAATATCGTAGCAGCAGGGCTTGCTGATGAGTGTGAGGTGCAACTAAGTTATACTATTGGGCTATCAAGACCTGTAAGTATCCAGATAGAGACATTCAACTCTGGTAAAATTTCTGATGAAGAGATTGCTGAAAGAATTAAAAACAATTTTGATTTTAGGTTAGCAGGCATTATTAAAAAGTTCAACCTGAGGTATCTTCCTTCTACGATAAAAGGTGGCTTTTATCGTAAATTAGCGTCATATGGTCATGTTGGAAGGATGGATATTGGATTACCATGGGAATTGACCGATAAGGCTGAACTTCTTAAGTAGAAGTGATAAATTAAAAACTGTCATGGGGTATTATTCCACCATGACAGTTAAGATAAAGTTACAGTTGAGGGGGTAGCCTTTATATAAGAATAGCTAAAAATGAAAAGGGAGTTCTTTCTAAAGCCATGCCTGCAAAAGTACTAAATAAAGACTTACCTATAATAGCTCCAACTTTTGATGCTGTCTTTTTTAAATAATCATCATTGGTTTCAGCCTTAGAAGAATCAAAGTAGCCTCTATCCTCTAAAATTCCAACTATGTCAGTATGTTTGATCGATTTTAAGTCGTAGTTAATAAGTAGACTACCAGTGGTTGGATTGATGTCGACATTGTCGATTCCTGATAGAGAATTTAAGGTACAAAAGACATCATTTACTGCAATTTTGTTATTCTTCAAAATAGGGCTTTTAATACGTAATCTTCCAGGAACATTATGAATATAATAGCTCATATTTCCTCCTGTATTCTATATTTTCTGAAAGTCTTACATGTTGGATATTTAGCACATCTGAATCTTATGATTTTACCTTCAATTTTGTAGAGATGCATGGTTGAACCACATTTAATACACAGAGGTCTTCCTTGCACCTGAAACTTTTTGCTTCCTTGACTAAACTGGCGATTACAGATAAGACAACGAAATCTTTGTTTAAAAGTCTTTGTTCTACCATATCTATAAAAAACCTCCGAGTTACAAAAGGGACAATGTAGCATCAGCTCACTTTGAAGTTGTACCATTCTAATAAATTTTATAAACTCACAGTTACAGACATATTAAGAAACTGTTAAATTTCTATTAAATTTTATTTAAAACTTGTAGCAGACTGGACTATTTTCCCCTGATTGCATCTTTGTATCTGATAAAAATTTTTGTCATGGGCTATTCTTTTTAAGAAATCGAAGTAAATATGGCAGACCTCAAATCTCCTTTTATTATTTATACATAACCTGATATTTGCGCCTGCTAATTCTCTGATTAAATTGTCTTTAGGAGTGGATAAGACAGCACCGCATCTTGCACCGTCTTTACTACTTATTAAAAAAGGACATTGAAATATCATGGAATTTATCATCCTTTCTCCTTTTTTACGAAAGACTTGATATAAGTACATAAATCTAACATACTACTGTTACAGGGATATTACATTTTTATTAAGAATTTATTACACCTTAATTAATAGGGTGACCAGATTGAAAGCTGTTTAGGAAAACTCTGTAGCAACCTTGCTCCTTGCTCTGCAAGCCTCGATCTTACATTGGTTTTCATATTTAGATAACAAAAATTTTCTTCATTAATAAATCGGCTTATGAGATAGGAAAGCCCGTTGCTCATGGCGTCTAAATATGGGGTGTCTATCTGATATAGATCACCTGTGAAGACTATTTTAGTACCTTCCCCACATCTTGTAATTATTGTTTTTATATCGAGAGGTCTTAAATTTTGTGCCTCATCTACGATGAAATATCTATTTGGCAGACTTCGTCCTCTGATGTATGCTAAAGCTTCAATATGTAAAATACCAGAGTCTATCAGATATTGATAGCTCTGATATTTAGGAACTGTTGTATTATCCTTTGATTGGTAAGAAGGCGTGTTCATTATAATCTCGAGGTTATCAAAGATTGGTTGCATCCAAGGAGCAAGTTTTTCATCGATATCTCCGGGTAGATAACCGAGATCGTTTCCTACTGGTATGATAGGTCGAGCTACTAATACTTGAGCATAAAGAGGCGATTTCTTAGTAGTCTGATGTAAACCTGCAGCTAATGCAAGCAGAGTCTTGCCGGTTCCAGCCGGACCTGTTAACACCACAATCTCGATGTCTGGATTAGTAAGAGCATCAATAGCGCATTCTTGCTCTACATTTTTAGCAATTACGTTTTCGAGGGATTTTGCACGTCTTATTTTAACCTGCTTATCTTCTCCATGAAGTCTATAAATGCTGTCTCCCACTTGCATGTATCTTACAGATTGTATTCCATTTGAATAATCTCTTTCGGTGAGAACACTACCATACTTTATGAAGAGTGTTGTTTTGTCGTTCTGATAATCCTCTGTATACAGACCTAAAGCCTCTGATTTTATCCTCACTGCGGTATCCTTCGAAACAAGTATTACTCGTTTATGATCTCCCTTACTAAAATTCTCCATTATATGTAATGCAGTCTTTATGATTTTATTGTCGGTTGACACTTCATCGTCAAAAAAGGGAATAGATACGACAGCTATCGTTCCACCATTATTTAGGGAAACTCCCTCTGATAAATTTCCGATTTCCCTCAGTGCATCGATATTTCTTAATGCTTGTCTTGCTGAATTGGCTATTTCAAAATGCCATTTCTTTAATCTGTCAAGCTCTTCAATCACAGCTAAAGGAATTACTACATCGCTTTCATCAAACTTGTAGATGCACTCTGGGTCATGGATTAAAACATTCGTATCAATAATGTAAATCTTTCTCAAAGATTGCCTCCTTTTATATTTTTGTAGAAAAAATTAAACTATCTTCAACAAAGCCTTCTCTTAAAGGCTAATCTATGTTTAAAAACTACTATTGATTAATTTCGATACCCTCTTTGTCATCATCGGTCACGAGACATCTTTTCTTTATTTCGGTTGTAAGACAATCGATTGATTTAGATAGCTCATCAAGCAATGAAGGATTTGTATATAAGTTCTTTTGTGATCTTATAACTATCTCAAAGTTTTCATTTATGAAACCATATTCCCACATGATTTTATCTCCTCCCTCTATTGAGCATTAGGCAATCTTTGCTTTTATCGTCTCAAATATTTTGTATCCCCAAGACGATATGCCCGTTTGGGGATAAGCTGATAAGAGTGAATCTTTGCCAATCACATATTTATTACCTCTCCATATAACCACCTTGCTAAATAGCGGCACAAACCAGATTAAACCTATAATAAGGTCTTTAAAGGGAGATAAAAGGTAGATAGATGGATTAAAATCATTATCGATTAACCTTCCCAAATAAAAGTCCCCAGAGACTTTAAGTGTGGCAACAAGAAAAGCAAAGGCGATAGTTATAAAAGACATTTCCCAAAGGAATAATGGTAAAAGGGATATGAAGACAGGATTTGCTAAAAGTTCAGAAAGATATTTGATCCCTCCAATCCTCCACCTTAATTTTCCCCATCTTGTATGTCTATTTAGAAATTTTCTGAAGCTCCAGTACTCGTTAACGTTGTGGACTGCATAATTTGAAAGGATAACCTTTCTATTTCTTTTATGGATTCTCTCCCCTATAATATAATCCTCTGCAAGATAATCCTTAACTGCTCTAAATCCGCCTATTGCTTCAAGATCTTGCCTTCTTATAAGCATAGATTTGCCCACTACGCATGGTATCTTAAGAAATCTATCCAAAAAACAGACACTACCAATAACGAAGGAGTTCAGATGTAAATTTTCAAATATCGAACCTATGGTACTGCCACCTATACCTTTGATAACGTTACTTACAAGCCCTACTTCAACATCTTTCATATGTTTAACAGTCTCCTTTAAATAGTCATTTCCTACCATCACATTACTATCACTTATTAAAATGAGATCATAGTTAGAAGCTCTATAGGCAGGTATAAGATTATTAACTTTTGGATTAAGACCGATATCACATTTTTCAACTATAATGGAAATATCCTTTTCAGGATATTTGTCTTTTACCTTTTTTGCAACCTTATAGGCTGGATCATTGTAGTCTTGGAGGGATAATATGATTTCATACTTTGGATAATCTTGTGTACAGAAACTAACAAGATTATCGAATAAATTGTCATCAAGTCCTTTTAAAGGTTTAAGGATAGATATGGGTGGTAGGAAAGAATCAGTAGGTTGAAGGTTTTTGACTGCAAGGTTTATCTCCCCTTCTTGCTGTAGATATTTGTCTACAGGCTTATTCCTAAAAGAAGAGCGCACAGCTAAAATCTGCAAACCATAGGCAAAAAGTCCAATGATTGAAATTGCTACAAAGGCAAAAAAGACCTCCATAGATTTAACCTCCTCAATGTATTTTAAAAGCATCTCAATTAAATAACTCATAACAAACCCTTAGAATTTAAAAACCCTAATCTGTCTAAGAGTTCTGAACCATTTATGGAGAGCCTGATGGCTCCACCTCTGTATTTCCTCTGTTATTCCCTTTACTAAGTAACTAAAAAATACTTCTCTTAACGATAAAACTCTTGTGAGGATATTTTTAAGCTTCTCTATCCCTATCACAGGGCAGAATATGTGATAAAGATAGTTAGCTTTAAAAGATACTCTTTCAATTTTTATGGTGCGAAAGAAGATTGTCTTTATATCAATATCTAAGATAGGAATTGATCTATCATAAATTCGTTTTTTGATAATCTTAAAGCCGATGACTTTAAAAATATTGGTTTTATATTTTAGATAGAATTTGCTTGGGAGTGCGCCCCTATGGGGGAGGGTGTCATTAAAAGACAGATGATCTATTAGTGCTATCGCATAAAAGTAGTCATTCCATAAAGGGCTAACAATCTTTCCAAGTTCCACAGAACCCTTTAAACATTTTCTGTGGATAAGAAGATTTGGCAGAGGCATTACCCTCTATGACTCGTTTTTTTAGTAAACATCTTGAGATAAATAATAAAAATTTAAGATTACACAAGTATTAAGGTAGTATTAAATTTCCGTTACTTTAAAGAAGAGAGATCATGAGGCTTTTACGGATGGAAATTAAAGTTTTATAATTAATCTATAACTCAAATAAGGGAGGCAGATATGGGTAACGGTAAAAAAAGAATAGCTATCTTTGCTTGTAAAAATATCAAAGGCATAAGTTGCGTTGGGGGATGTCTAAAGTGTTTTAAAGGAATTTCAGAAAGAGCAGGTGAGTATGAGCGGTGGAAGGATTATGATCTTGAGGTAGCTGGTATGGATGATTGCGGTGGCTGTCCAGGTGTTTTGATGCCTAAGGTGGCATTAATGAAAGATATGGCAAGACTTTACGATAGAGACTTTGAGGCAATTCATCTTGGCACCTGCATTGTCAAGGCAGTTCAGACAGCTAAATGTCCTATAGATTTAGAGACTATAAAAGGAAAACTTGAGGCAAAATTTAATGCAGAAGTAGTTTTAGGTACTCATCCTTATTAATAAGCTCAAAATAGACAGGTAGCTGACATAGTTGAGATGAATGCTTGACTATGTCAGCCTCTTTATTAAAATTAAAATCTTCTTTTAAAGGATTATTCCTTTAGATTGTTAGAACAAAATCATGCTATGAAAGGTAAGAAAAATAAAAACTCTAAGGTTATAGTATTCAGATGATGTTTTAATCTACAAAGTCATATAAAAAATTTCAGGTAGCAATAGCTTGATGTGGTAAAGCAGACCATTATACTCTCTTGAAAGCTCAAAATTGCGTATAAAGTTTGTAGTACACTAAGATCCTAAAACCCCCGAAATTGTAACCTAAAATTAATGTCCCCTTCATTTACATTTAACAAAGTCATTTTAAAATAACTTGAGTTTTACCTGCGTAGCAGGTCAAATCCTTTTTGGGGGGCGTTACATGTCTAACTTAAGGCAAATTTTAGTTTTGATCTTTATTTTTTTATTAGCAATCAGTTTGTTTTCTTGTACTGGTAGCGAAGGAGATAAACCACCTGTAGTGAAAATTGAATTTGATGAACTTCCTATGCCAGCAAATCTCGATGAAGAAAAACAGATGAGGGTAAGTCCCTTTGCAACGGTTACCTTTAGCGATGGAAGTGTACAGAGAGTTCCACTTAGCTACCATGTGTTATTTAAAAGTGGTGATACCGATAGTCATGGTAATGCTGCAGGATTATTGCTGGATATTAATGGCAAACCAATAAAGTATGCAGATGGCTCAATGAGATTCAGTGTACAGCAGGACGCAACTGCCTTTTTCCAGAGAGGTAATAACTACTATATGCTTCAGCACTTTGAGTCATCACCTGGCGCTGTATATCTGGTTGATTTAAAACTAAGTAGTGATGGTAGGCTAAGCCCAACGAGGTATAGAAACATTGATTTTTCAAAGGTTGGTGGTACAGTAATTAACTGCTCAGCCCAAAAATCTCCTTGGGATACTTTCTTAAGCGCTGAAGAGGATTATTATTTTAGTGCCTACCACTTTGATCCAGTTACATCCTCCTTTAATGCTCAACATATTGAATACTGTGAAAAAGACAGTAGCGGCAAACTTACAGGTAAATATATCGCTCCTGCCTTTGCTCCATCAGCTGACTTTAGCTGGTGGTGTAAACAGTTTGTTAAACCACTAATTACTGATTACCTTGGCAGTTATTCTAAGTTTAGCCCTTATAACTATGGCTATATTGTAGAGATAGGCGTAGATAATAATGGCAATCCCTTTATTCAGAATAATATGAAGCACTATGTCTTAGGTAAATTTACCCCTGAAGTGGCAGTGGTAGCACCTGACAATAGAACAGTCTACATGCTTGATGACGGCTCCTATACAGGGATGTTCATGTTTGTCGCTGATAAAGAAAAGGACCTCTCATCGGGCTCACTTTACATTGCTAAGGTAAGACAGCTTTCCCCCGATGACACAGATGGCGGTGATTTTGAGATTAACTGGATAAAGCTTGGCACCTCTAATAATGCAAAGATAAAGTCTTTTATTGATAAAGGTGTAACGATGAGTGACATCTTTGATATTGTCAATCCTGCAAATTGCCCTACAGGATATACAAAGATGTACACCTATGATACTGCTGATGCAAAGACCCCAATGTGTATAAGGCTTAGAGATGGAAGCGGTGGAACTACCATCTCCCCCAAGTTTCCAAATGCAGATGAAGTACGAACAGCAG